>NZ_CAWUDP010000223.1:0-4735 GCF_963920835.1 Scytonema sp. PCC 10023 | reverse complement strand
AGAATGATCCTTATTGCTGGTCGAAGCGTTTCTTATTGCTGGCTCCTACAGCTAGGGAGTGCTTCCCTACAATAGTTTCCACGTGAATCGGGCTGGCACTTCCAAACAAATTTGGATCAGCAGCGAAGATTTCCTTAATTCCTTGGGGGTGATTCAAATACACGACTGGAGAATTGTTTCTATCTCCTAGCGTGAAAGCGTCACCATAGCGCTCTCCCAGCTCATCAAAAAATTCTAGGGGACGTACAATCAGTTGGATTGTCTCTAGCCAGGGTGGAATCCGGGGACCATCAGGAAGTTTCATAAGGTTTCTCTTTTTCGAGGGAAATTATAAGAGCTGATTGTTGAAGCGATAATCCTACAGCCTGTTGCCCACTAGACAAAATGTCCTAACTGTAAATGTTCAATCGGTTGTGCTGCAAAAAAATTTTTAGACACTAGCTGTAGAGATACTACAAATTGGAACTCTTCTACAAACAGGGTTTTTGAAAATTTTTGCAACACAACCGAGTTCTTAATCTTGCAAAGTCTGGGTTAATTTGATAAATCCACAGTTAGGGTACACTTATAAAATATACTTCCCCTAATTATATAAGTCAAGAAATTTATGCAGTATACGGCGTAAAACTAGCGAGCCTGTCATTTGCCGCCATGCAACGGCTCTTACGTCTGCCGTCTGTTTGACAAAACTAGCACAACCGTACTCGGCATCCCACAAAGATAACGGGCGTTTCGGCAGGTGTGAACAGACTTGTCTCAATTGTGCGGCAGCTTTTTCACTGGAGTTTACACTAAAACCTAAAAAATTTAAGTGTACTAAAAGGGGTCACCAGTTACAGGTATAAAAAAATGGAGTTGAGTTGGCATCTGATGCTCTTACTCCTCAACGTTCAGGAAAAGCATGGGAAGGGACAATTTTCAACGGTACGAGAGCGCTACTAAGCTGTAGATGTCATCAACGCGCTTAGGTAAAACACACTGATTAAGCAGCGATTGCCCAAGGGGCAGTGGCAAAGCCAATCGCCTTCAATAAGTCGTCGATTGACGCAGCGGAGGCAATTGTTTCATTTAACATATACCCCTCCTATTTTCTCTCTAGAGGGGATTTTATTATGAAGAGTGACCCGACACGCCGGAGCGAAGCTCCGGCGTAGAGTAACTAGCAACTTGGGTTAATACTTAGTTGCTCGTCTCGGTTTGCCGAGAGAAGATATAACCATGAGTGAGTTCTTTTTAGCGATTGCGCGGAGCGCAATCGCTCGTTTGGGTGGTTTTCTTGCGCGAAAATCTGGTGGTCTGCCAACCTGGCAGACCTTATGGCGGGGATGGTTGAGATTACAGGATATGTGTTGGGCTGCCAATTTCATTACCCAGTCACTTTAAAAATGTTGGTAATGACAAGGTTTTTAACCGGGGGTTCTCAGTATAGTTTTGATAGTGGCTTGCGGTCACCTGAATCCTTAAGCCTATTTTCCGTCTCCCAATGTCACTACCTCTTACCCGCACGTATCTTGAATGCGGCTACCAAATCTTCTTCGTCGTAGTCAAAATACTTCTTAACCTCTGGTTTTTTGGAATCTTTGACCCAATACAAAAAACGTAAAACTTCAGACTTATAAAAATCAGTTGCCCCATCTACGTTTTTTTGTGATGCATCTCCAATATTCAAAATATTATCTGGTAAGAAAATAATTGATTTTAACAACGACATAATCTGTTGTGCCGCATCATCTGGAGATAGTAAGTTTTCTTCCACCTTTTCGACTATTGCAGTAGTTTTTTGGAAAAAATCATCACCCAATCCTTCATAGCTAGGAGTTAACCTGTCTAGGTTATCTTCATCATTATTATTTAGTATTGACAACTCTTCACCCTTACCTGCCCCAATTTTTAGTTTTATTCTAATTCCTGCTTTCATCTGACGCATAAAAGTTCCAAGCATCCAAACACGTCTCCAGGCATCCCAAAGGTTAAAGTTACGGAAAGAAATGTACGAACAGTTAACCAAATTATCATTGAAGTCAAAAAGTTTCTGCTGCAAACGTTCAATGTCGGCAAAACGCTCTGTCGAATAATCATTTTCTGAAATAGCCTTCATAATGCGGGAGGCTAAGGGAATGATAATTGTACAAGTATTTACCAATCCGAAGGAGTAAAGGGGATCAATAAATCCTGCAGCATGAGGAAGTAAGTAAAATCGTTCTCCCATACATGAATGGGATGAATATTGAAGGCGACCTGTTGATACCCAATTGCGAACAGGTTTAGCATCTTCAAACTGAATGGCGATGTTGGGAAATCGTGAAAGAAAATTTTGGAACTCCTGTTCAGGAGATATATCAGTTCTGGGATATCTTCTAGGATCGAGGTTTAGTCCTACACTACAAATTGGATTAGTTGATTTTTCATGATTATTAAATGGAATAACCCACATCCAACCTCCATCAAATATGTGATGAAGAGTTCCTTGATACCAACGTATTTCATCTAGGGTTTCTCCAATTGAATGAATACAATCATCATACTTCTTTACACCAATCATGTGAGTGAAGATACTTCTTGAATGGGTTTTTAATCTGGTTGGTTTTTCTCGCAAATTAAATCTCTGGCTAAGCAGAGAATTATAGCCACTGGCATCAACCAAATAATTGGCAGCAAACTGTTCGTCACCCTCTACTTTTACTTCAATTCCTCCTTTTGGGTCTATCTTTAAATCTACGATATTCGTGTTTTCTAAAAGTTTGGCACCATAATTCACAGCAACTTTTGCCATGTAGTGGTCTATCTCTTGACGAAATAAGTGGCTGCTAGGGAGAACACCAATTTTGTTAGAGCTTTGCAAAGACTGTTTTTCACCTTCCCGATGATATATGAAGTTGAACGAGCGCTTTAATCCACAAGCAGAAGGTGAGATATAATTGCAGATATTATTGAAGGAACTCAGGTAATCGATTTCAGGAACGGAATATTTATAGCTGAGAATACTCATCATTAAATCTGTATCAGGAGTCATTGCTTCTCCAACCGCAAATCTGGGATGAGCTTCCTTATCGATCATCAAAACTTTAACATTATGTCTTGCTAAAACGGTTGCCAAAATCGAACCTGCAAGTCCAGAACCTAGAATTATCACATCAAATTGCTTACTCTTGTCGTAACTCATGCCACACTCTCGCAATTAGTTAATAAAGATTTGTACTAACTCTGTGAGAACACAGAAGCGGTCATTAGTAAATCGGGAAGACTACGCCTAGTGGGACTTTGAACTTTCTGGGATGAAAAGTGCCTGAAAGCCTTTTTGGGCAAGGCAAATATGTCAACAGGGGTAAAAGCCCCTCAAACCCAGTTACGATAGGCGTATGTATATGCTAAATCGATGTAAAACCCTTGCTAATTATACGATTGAGGCGATTTTGAGCCTAGTTTTTTACAAAGTCCCACTAGGTCGAACACTTCGCTTTCCGCCTACAAACACAAAATCTAGGGTTTCAGCATTATTTGACCTTGTTGAGTTTCATTTTGATTCCAAATTAACTTTTCAATAGCTTTGTACTTTTCTACTCCACCTGTATCGTCAACAAGTCGGTTTTTCTTGAAAGGGCAATAATATATTTTTCCCGTGTCCTCAATTAGCTGGATGAGTTTTTCGATAGCATACCAGTTATCCACTAACACATTACGGCGGGGCAACCGCTTATGATTCTTTAGGCTGACAATCATATCTGATACATGGTCTAGCTTGGTCTTTTCATCACTATCTGAGGCATAAATGGATAGTCAGTTACCCAAAACTAATTTGTTTCTGGATTAATATATATGCAACTTACTAAACCAAAACCTCGAATAACACAGTGTGCATTAACGCGAAAGTTTCAGCACTCAGTTCACCGCCATCAGATTCTCAATATTATTGAGAATAGCATTAATAAATTTTGAGACTATCAACGAAGAAATTTAGTACTCCTGAGAACTAATACCGTGTGGCTTTCTCAATAAAGCTAGTGGGAGAACGCAGAAAAAAGTGACTAGCCGTCATGGTTAACTTGTCGGCGTAGTCGATTACTTATGGGGTAAATACAGCTGGTCACTTTTTTAGAAATGAATGCACCAGTTTGTACTGAATCCTAACATTATGATATGTTACCCTGTGTTAGGGGACAAGTCAAGCATCTGCTTTGCCCTAACTTTGGAACTATAGCTATAGCCATCAAGATTAGGACGTAGACTATAAGAGTTAGCATTGCGTCTACCCAATTTCAATGGCTAAACCTTACAGTGATGATTTCCGGCAGAAAGTCATGCAAGCGATCGAGTTGGACGGTCTCAAGAAGTGTGAGGCGAGCCAACTGTTCAATATCAGTCGCAACACGATTAACTTGTGGCTCCAGCGCAAAGCTGAAACAGGTGATGTCAAACCCAAACCGAGGACAGTATTGCAGCAGAACGGCAAAATCAGCGATTGGGAGAAGTTTTGCAGTTTTGTCAAAGAGCATGGGGATAAAACCCAAAGCGAAATGGCACAGCTATGGGACGGAGAGATTAGCCAACGCACGATTTCGAGGGCATTACGAAAGATAGGACATACGCGTAAAAAAAAACATACGGGTATAGTCAACGAGATGAAGCCAAACGGGCGGCCTTCTTAGCGTAGGTGGATAACCCCAAAGCGCCTCATCTAGTTAGGACTTACGCATTGACAATATAAGCAAGATGTGTAGTTGGTGTGACAAGAAAG
>NZ_CAWUDP010000222.1:0-4833 GCF_963920835.1 Scytonema sp. PCC 10023 | reverse complement strand
ATGCCATGGAGCATGTTCTACACCTGGCGTCCTAACCGCCCTGGCGCCTGCTATAGCTACCGAAAATCTTACGAACGACTTTGCACTCTCTTGGCAGCCTTTAAAAATAAATAGCGATACTTTGGCATTTCTACAGTACACCTCGGGTTCTACGGGAACACCAAAGGGTGTAATGGTAAGTCATGGCAATCTACTGTTCAATTCAGCAGACATTGACAGAGGATGTGAATACACATCAGAAAGCGTCGTAGTTACATGGCTTCCTACTTTTCATGATATGGGACTCATCTATGGAGTTATTCAACCCCTATATAAGGGAATTCCATGTTACATGATGGCTCCCACATCCTTCCTACAGCAACCAATTCGATGGCTTGAGGCGATTTCACGCTACAAAGCAACTCATAGCTGTGCTCCCAACTTCGCCTACCAACTATGCGTAGATAAGGTCACAAGAGAACAACTCGCCACTTTAGATTTAAGTAGTTGGTGTATAGCTTTTAACGGTGCTGAGCCAGTTAGAGCAGATGTTCTCAAACGGTTTGCGGAAGTGTTAAAACCTTGTGGTTTTAACCTCAGAACCTTCTGCCCTGCCTACGGTTTAGCTGAAGCTACTCTCAAAGTAACTGCCACCAGAGCCAAAGACTTGCCGACTTTTTATACAGTTCAATCAGAGGCACTGAGACAAAATCGCGTGGTAGAGGCTCAAGAACAAGAGCCAGGGTCGCTAACTCTCGTGGGATGCGGATATACCGAAATTGATACGAAAATTGCGATTGTGCATCCAGAATCGTTGGCAACTTGCCCTCCTGGAGAAGTGGGAGAAATTTGGGTGTCAGGTTCCACGGTCGCGCAAGGTTACTGGATGCGAGATCAAGCGAGTGAGCAAACCTTTGGGGCACATTTGGCAAATGCTGGAGAAGAGCCGTTTTTACGCACGGGAGATTTAGGATTTTTGCTTGATGGCGAGTTGTTCGTCACCGGTCGGATTAAAGACATGATTATCATCCGGGGGCAAAATCATTATCCCCAGGATATTGAATTGACAGTCCAGAAGAGCCATTCAGCACTGCGACCGAATTGTGGGGCAGCATTTTCTGTGGAGGTAGAAGGTGTTGAACGGTTAGTCATTGCTCAAGAGGTAGAACGGAGTTACTTACGTCAGTTGGATGTAGATGAGGTCGTTAAGGCTATTCGTCAGGCAGTATCCGAGCAGCACCAGCTACAGGTTTATGCTGTTGTGCTACTGAAGACAGCCAGTATCCCGAAAACATCCAGTGGTAAGATTCAACGCCATGCTTGTCGGGATGGTTTTTTGAATGGAAGTTTGGATGTTGTCGGAGATTGGATAGCAAATCTTCAACAAATAGACTTAGTACAACTCCAACAAGAAGTAGAAGTCCTTTGGGAAGAGGTACGAAATTCCGATGAGTCTAAAACTGATCGGGAATCGTTCAAACCAGCTTTTACAGAAGAAGCGATTGCCCAAGGGGCACTGGCGGAGCCAATCGCAAGGTGGCTGGTTTCTCATCTCGCCCTGTCCCTGGGAGTGTCCCCGGATGAGATAGATATTCAGGAGCCTTTTGCTGCATACGGTTTAAATTCGGCGGTGGCAGTTAGTATGACAGGTGAATTAGCAAAGTGGACTGGCTGTGAACTTGAGCCTACTCTTTTTTGGAAGTACCCCAACATTGAAGCGTTTGCTCAGTACTTAGCAGCCCAATGTCTGTTATTGCAATCAATAACCTCTCCAGTTAGTGTTTAAGCAAATGTATGAAATGAAGCTAATTAATCACAAGAACCAAGAGAATGAATAGAGAACCAATCGCCATCATTGGAATAGGATGTCGTTTTCCTAAAGCTAATAGTCCAGAGGCTTTTTGGCATCTGCTGTGTGACGGTGTGGATGCTATTACAGAAATGCCTCCTTCTCGGTGGGACTTAAATCCAGACACAGAAAAATTAGACAAAACAAATATTCGTTGGGGTGGTTTTTTAGAGCAGGTAGATCAGTTTGACCCCAAATTCTTTGGTATTTCTTCACGGGAAGCCGCCAGCATGGACCCCCAGCAGCGATTGTTGCTAGAGGTTACCTGGGAAGCATTAGAAGATGCTGGGCAAATACCCAAGCATCTAGCAGGTACCCAAACAGGAGTCTTTATTGGAATATCAACGCAAGATTTTTCTGTGTTGACATGGGGCAATTCCGGTCAAGACATCTATATGACCACTGGGACTTCTCATTCCATAGCCGCTAACCGCATTTCCTATGTATTTAATTTCACAGGACCAAGCGTAGCGTTTGATACGGCTTGCTCCTCTTCACTCGTTGCGGTTCACTATGCTTGTCTTAGCTTATGGAACCAAGAGTCTACTCTTGCGGTAGCTGGAGGAGTGAATGCCTTATTGTTGCCAAAAGTTACAGCTAACTTCGCCAAAGCAGGGTTTATGGCTTCTGACGGTCGTTGCAAAACCTTTGATGCCCGAGCAGATGGTTATGTTCGTGGTGAAGGGGGAGGTGTGGTGATTTTGAAGCCTCTATCGCAAGCTTTGGCCCAGGGCGATCGCATTTACGCTGTCATTAAAGGAAGCGCGGTCAACCAGGATGGGCGTAGCAATGGACTTACCGCTCCAAATCCACAGGCACAGTCAGCTGTTCTGCGCTCTGCTTACCGAGTTTGTGGTGTTTCGCCTGGTCAGGTGCAGTACATTGAAGCTCATGGTACAGGCACATCGCTGGGAGATCCTATAGAAATGGACGCTTTAGGAGAGGTGCTCTCCCAGGATCGACCCGGTGGAAACTACTGTGCTGTAGGATCGGTTAAAACCAATATTGGTCATTTAGAAGCAGCAGCGGGAATTGCTGGGTTGATTAAAGTGGCGTTATCTCTTAAACATCGACAAATTCCACCAAACCTGCATTTCCAAAAGCCAAATCCTTATATTCCCTTTGATAAACTGCCGCTACGAGTTCAACAAACCTTGGAGCCTTGGCCGCAAGGAAATAGTTTAGCACTAGCTGGGGTAAGTTCCTTTGGTTTTGGCGGCACAAATGCTCATGTGGTTTTGGCAGAAGCACCACTCTTAAGTCAAAAGCATGCCCTTGAGCGTTTGCGCAGCGCCCCCTTAGGGGCTAGCGAAGGGTCAAAAGTCAAAAGTCAAAAGAAAGAAGCAATAGAACGTCCTTTGCATCTTCTGACCTTGTCAGCTAAAAGTGAGAAAGCACTTTTAGAGATGGCGCAAAGTTATCAGGAGTTTCTTTTGAACCATCCTGAGGTGTCGCTAGCAGATGTTTGCTTTACTGCCAATACAGGGCGTACGCATTTTGACTACCGCCTTGCCGTAGTTGCTGAATCTAAGGTGCAGTTGCAACAAGAACTATCTGGTTTTACGGCTTCGGGGGAGACTACCACAGTTGTTAGTGGTCAGGTAAAAAGCAAGAAGCGTCCACTAGTCGCATTTTTATTCACTGGACAAGGTTCGCAATATATTGGCATGGGACGCCAACTCTACGAAACTGCGCCCATCTTTCGGCAAACCTTAGACCGTTGTGATGAAATTTTACGTTCCTATCTGGGTAAGTCACTGCTAACCGTTCTTTACCCTGAAGCAGGAGAGACTTCGCCACTAGATCAGACCGCTTACACCCAACCTGCTTTATTTGCCATTGAATATGCACTCTCTCAGTTATGGAAATCTTGGGGTATCGTACCCACTGCCGTGATGGGTCATAGTTTAGGAGAATACGTTGCTGCAACTGTGGCGGGAGTCTTCAGCCTGGAAGATGGACTGAAACTGATTGCCAAGAGAAGCCGCCTGATGCAGAGTTTACCGCCAGACGGAGAAATGGCCGTAGTATTTGCGGCGTCAGATACTATACGGACTATTACTGAAAAAAACAATGATAAAGTAGCATTTGCTGCTTTCAATACACCACAAAACACTGTCATTTCTGGAGAACGGCAGGCAGTTTTGTCAATTTGTACTGCCCTGGAAGCAGAGGGAATTAAGACAAAAAAGCTACAGGTTTCCCATGCCTTCCATTCACCCCTAATGGAGCCAATGCTGGCAGAATTCCATCAAATTGCTGCTAGTGTCACATATGGTGCTCCTCAAATTGATCTAATCTCCAACCTGACAGCAGAAAGATTAACTAAAAAAGATATTACGCCTGAGTATTGGGGGAGACACTTACGATCCTGTGTGCGGTTTGCTGACACTTTAAAGACACTTCAAGCTGATGGTTATGAGATCTTTGTTGAGATTGGACCAAAACCTACCTTGTTGGGGATGGGGCGCAACTGTCTACCAGAAGGAGTAGGTGTTTGGCTTCCTAGTTTGCGTCAAGGACAGGATAATTGGCAGCAAATTCTCCAAAGTTTGGGAGAACTCTATGTACTCGGAGTCTCGGTAGACTGGTCTGGTTATGACCGAGACTATCAACGACAACGGGTGAGTTTGCCGACTTATCCTTGGCAGCGGCAGCGATATTGGCTAGAAAATGAAGAGCAAACAGGAAATCCTACTTGTGAGAATAATAGTCAACGCCCAAACACTTTTCGGTCTGATTCCCTACTACTTGGTTATCGTTTACCACAGCAAGCTCATTTACCCAACGATTACGTTTGGCAAGTCGAACTGAATATAGAGCAACTACCATTCCTCAAGGATCATAGTATTCAGGGTTTTGCAGTCATGCCAGCAGGAATTTACTTAGAGATGGTTTTAGCAGCTGTCACTGAAGTTTATGGAGTCAAATCCCACCACAACCTAAGGGAAATTCAGCTAGATCAGCAGGAGCCTCACGCCAGAATCTCTGATTTGGCGTGAGAG
>NZ_CAWUDP010000221.1:0-4865 GCF_963920835.1 Scytonema sp. PCC 10023 | reverse complement strand
ATTACCAGATGTTTGCAACCAAGTTATACAGTAAGTATACATCCGGATTTCATATGAGAAGAGAACAGATGTTTGACAAAAAAACCTTTACAGACTCGCACTGTAAAGGGGAGGTGGATTCCTCACTTACGATATCAATGGGACATCTAACTTAAAAATAACACACAGTCTTGAAAAAGAAAGAAAGCCCATAACCAGGAATATGGGCTTAAAAATCGTTCCTGTGTTTACTTTTACCTACGATATTTTATCCACTAAAAACCCCACCGCCAAGGGTGGGGCTGGTCCCCTTTCTATGCTTACGCGTACCACCAAATTTTATTCGATTGTTTAGGCGATTGCGCTCTGCGCAGTGCCCAAGGGGCAATCGCACCCACCCTTTTGCTCAAAAAAAACTCGCGCTAAATACGCGAGACGGTCATTTCTACCACAAAAAAGCTGTATCTGTACTCCAATTATTTACTCTTCGTCTAGCCTTTTTCCTCTGAGAAATTGGATTAAGAAAAATACCAAGTCCATTACTTGGTAGGCGGATTCTATCAGTTTCCCTTCATTGTTCTTTTTTAATGCATTCTGGCTCAAAATGCCAAGTATTCTCAGAGGAAAATTAAATAGATAAACCCCCCCAGGTTGCGGCGAGGGGCGGTTAGTAGTATACCATCTTGCGCAACTAAGCTAACACAGACGATAACCTATGACAACTAATCAAATATAATCTGGTACTTCTCACTGAAACTATAAAAAAGCGTACTAATTGCACTGGCAGCCCTTTGCAATTTATCTTCATAAAAATAAAGCTGAAGCGAATCGGGCTGCTTATAGAGAGCGATCGCAGCGGTAACCAATCTTTTATTCTGGCTCGTAAAGACTGGACATACGCTGAAATGCGTAGATTGAAAATCATACACACCGCGCTTAAGCTGCTCTAGCACTGGTTTCTGAATCTCACCACTCAGGCAAGAACCATCATTAAGCTTAGCTTGAAATTCTCCCTTGATACTGTTGAAAGCTCGTTCAAATACGTCCAAGTAGGAGTATTTGTCAACGGGTACTGACCATGCCCAAAACATTAGCCTAGTATCTTTAATGTTTTGAGATTGCACAATATTATTTGTGGAATTATCTATCAATGCTACGAGGAACGTGGCGCGAACATTGGGGTCTGACTCCCTCAACTGTGATATTTCTTCATAACTTTGACGAAAGTTCTTTACTACTTCAGTATGAGTTAACAGCGGTAATTCTACTTGCTTGCTTAACCCAAGGCGATCGCCCAAAGGTGTATCTTTGATTCCGACAACTATTCCAACTACCAGTACCCCCAAAACAGATAAGCGAATTATCCAGGCAGGAGTGGATAAATTCTGATTGGGGAGAAGTGACTTAACGACATCTAAAACAGCATTGATAATTTTTTCAATCATGGCAGCACCTGACATTTATAAAAGCTTGGGTTAGCATAGTGAAAACCTGAAACTCTTCAATAAATCCACCATTAACCCTGAAATTTACTTGCGGCACTTAATCAAGTTTAAGTGCCGCTTTAGTTAGGAGAAATCTATGAACAACGCAGAAGCTCAACAAATATTAGTTAATCGTGGATTGCTCGACCCTCCGGCAGATGGTAAATGGGGCAATCTTAGCAAAAGCGCTTTGATGAAATTTCAAAAGCTCATTGGTGTCTCTGAGCCAGATGGCATTCTTGATGACGTGGCTAAAACCTCTTTAAGGCTTGCACCCCCATTACCGCCTATTGAAGCTGAAGGGTTGATGGAAAAAATCATTAAATACTACCAAAAGAAGAATTATTGGATAGCTCGGGGAAGAGATGTCTACAACATCGTATATATAGAGGGGATGTACCCAGACGGAACCCTCAACAGCGACCGACTGGACGAATGGAACGACACCCGCGCATTATTCCAAGTAGATGATTTTGGGAAAGCTCAAATAGTGGAAGCATGGGCAGCGACTTGTGAGCCTGGTGCTTACTACACTTACCACCGGATGAATCCAGCGGGAGCCGCCAGAATTCAATTTGGGCAATACTGGGCATGGGCTGTGGGCATGCACGGAAACTCACGCCCTCATGAAGCATTGATTCAAGTCGCAGACGTTGAAGTCTGCCGGGACGACAACGAAGATGGGCTGAGAATTGGCGATGCAGTCACTCAGGGACGCTACGGAGTCAATCAGCACGATGGCTCTGATATGGATAAGGTTGGTAGAGCGTCTGCGGGGTGTCTCGTTGGCAAGTCGGTCGAGGGACAGAGGAGGTTTATAGGTCGGGTTAAAAGCGATCGCCGATACCTCGCAAGCAACGCTTATATTTTTTCTACTGTTATACTGCCTGGTGACAAGCTTTAGTTTCGTTAGCTTAATGCTTGAGAAGCTAAACAGAAGAATAAGAAAATCAGCACCGAGCGAAGCAGTAAGACGTTAAAAACTTCCTACTCTTTGGCTAAAAATACTCTAAAAAAAAAGCGATCGCCTTATAATAAACAGAACGGCACCTCTGGAGAAAGATGCCGTTCTGTTGGTCAAGTGGTGGGTTATTTATTTTCAGAAGAGTGTGGCAAAAGACCATATTAACTTCAAGGAAAGAAAAATGGCAATAATTACCCTCGACCGTCCCGAGATTTCAGCGCTCAAGACAAACAAGATTCTTAATAATTTTGAGTACACTTACTTTGCACTTCAGTGGTTAAAAGACGCAGGAAACAGTACTCAGGTGATTGACACTGATGAATTTGAATCCCAATGGGGGATTAACAACACTGAGCTATTACGCCACCTTCAGAGCCTGGAAACGAAAAAAGCACTTAAAATCACCCCAACTGAAATGACAATTACCTGGGGGCAGAACGAAACAACAACCATTTCTCAAGAAGAAGTCCTGAGCATGAAAAAGGATGGACTGATTAACAATACTGCTTATGTCTACTACGCTCTACTTTTGAACAAAGGGGGAGGACTAGCACAACCAGTTTCCCCTGACACTTACTCTGTCGCTCCTTGGAGCATCCCACCCGCGACACTCCTTAATGAATTAGGGAACATTTCCAGTAAAACCAATGAAGACGGAAGCAAGGTTATCACCCTTGACCTGTCCACTATTTCTGTTGTTTGGTTGATTTAATTCTTGTATGCAAGCTGTTTATGATGGCGATGAATATAACCCAATTCATAAACAGCCTCTAGCAACCATAGCTATTTTTTCAAGAGAAGAAGCATGATTAATATAGAAGAACAGTTAGACTCTCTGCTACTTCGTGCAGAGATAATAGACAACACAACTTATACTTACTTGAAGTTACGCTCACAATCTCCCGTTACTCCCTCACCTGTCGATGCTTTCGCCATAATCGACAACAATATCGGGTATCGTGAGTTGTTTGCAGCGATGTGCAATTTAGCTCAAAAAAGAATTATTAATTTTAGATTTCCTCGGTGGAGAGTACAGCTTTATAATAATTTCACTAAAAAGATTACTGAAGCTGAAGTTAGGCGATCGCTTGATACTGTTGGACTTCCAACATATATCTACAACGCGATAAAAGCAGAGCAATGGATAAAATACGGCACTCCATTGTTTATCGATTCCGCTTTTATGAAAAAATGGAATCTCTCTGATGAGCAGATGATTGCTAATTTCTCTAAAGTCATTAACGGAAATCTACGTTTTATTGTAAGTGACTTTAATGGCACTCTTGATTTCACTTGGAATCCTGAAGCAAGCGTCATTCCTAGCGAAGTTTCACTTAATGAGATTAAACTCATAAAATCTCAAGCAGGGACAAACAGAAATCTTTATATCTTCTGGCTGCTGCAACATCAAGCGGCTGAGGACGGAGGCGACACAATTAATTTAAATGCGATCGCGAGAGAAAGCAAAATTTCTACTGGTGATCTGATTTCAGCGCTCGGAAGCCTAAGACAAAGGGGAATGGTAGGCTACAGCCTGGATTCGCTTACCATCAATTGGCTTTCAGATATAAGTGTATTACCAACTACTGAAGTGAAGTCATTAAGTGGATTATTCAAGCCTGAAGCCCTTATGGCGTACAAACTAAAGGCTTTGGAGAATAACACAGTAAACATTACAGACTTCTGTCGGGAAAACGCCTTAACAAATGATGCATTCTACGCTAATTTAAAAAAATTAAAAGCATCCAAGATTTTGACTTATTCTGCTGGAGAGTCCAACGTTTTTTTCAAAGACAGCAGTAATTGGCAAAGCGGCAAATCGTCAAGCAGTAGATCGTCCAGCGAATCGTCAGATGATGGATATTAGAATTCGCCTTATTTTTTTCGACACCACCAAGAACACGGATTCGTTTCCCGCATCGCCCAGCGGCACAACCTCACACGCTCAGGTTTATCAGTGAAGGCTGCCGCCCGGCTCGTTGACACCAGCTTCGCGCTCTTAAAATCGCGCCAAGCAACTCAATGAAATGAAAAGTTATTGCCATCGATGGAGAAAACCAGGTGAAAAACACGCTGATAGGGGTTCAGCCGGGATACCTGTAAAATGGGACACGTTGTAAAGTTTTGTAACGCAGATAAAGCATAACCCTTAATATACGGTTGTTTTAATACCAAACTTTACTTGACTCCTCCAGTTGAAACGTTCCCAAAAATGATTGTTTATGGGCAAGCTTGAGCCACTGAAAGGGTGAAGAGTTGATTTTACCGTGCAAAATCTTGATTGTCTCTTTATCATTTATAGGCAAGTTGGTAAATCAAGAAAGCACACTCTGCAACAAAACTTTACAAGGTGTCCTATTTTGCGCGTATCCCGGCTGAACCCCTAGTACTGTGCGACAGAAATAATCAGACAGTTTAGAAAACTAGAGGACGACCAG
>NZ_CAWUDP010000220.1:0-4884 GCF_963920835.1 Scytonema sp. PCC 10023 | reverse complement strand
CTTACACTCCTATTTGTGTATTAGGGGTTTATCCTTAGAGGTGCAAGATATGAGCTCCGCGCAGTGCCCTTTGGGCAATCGCTTACCTGGGCTAGAGAACTGATCTACAACTCTATTGCTCAAAAAGCAGATGATACGGGCATTCTGGCGGATTGTATGCAATCCGTCAAATGAACGGATGGTAAGCCTTCTAGAAATCTTTTCGGTCTACTGACTTTTAGTCTAAACTCCAGTGATAAAGGTTACGGTTCAAAAAACTCATGGTGCTGTTCTACGCAAACGAGGCATTCGACCTCAAATACCAAAACTCGTCTGGAGAAATAAGAAAAATAGAGGAAGACTGACATTTTGCACCAAGAAAAATTGATGTTATTCTCACACTCAGTACTAAGCCTGAAGCCCTTATTTAACTCAGATCTTGCACCAATAAAAATTGATTTAATTTAATTACTCCGTATTAAATTAAAAGCCTTAATTTAGCGATAAAAACCGATAAAAATCAGGTAGCCTTATCGCGCATCTTTTTAGCTTATACGGTTTTTTACGGTTAGGTGCAAGATCTGAGTTAACTGATAAAAGCTCAGAAAAGTGATGTAACTTTATTGCGCTGCTTTTGACTAAGCCCTGGGTTATACGGATAGGTGCAAGATATGAGCCTCCCACGGGCGCGATTAACGCTCCCGCAAAATATGAAACAAGCACATTTTTATGATGTTTCTCAAAGCCTTACTGTATAACGGTTCTAAAATGTGCAAGTTAAGAGAAGACTCATTAAAATTTCTGTTTTTAGATTTTAGCAAGAACGATGTTTTGCTTGGTTGTAACGTAAATATTGTCGTCTAGTTGTTCGTTGGAAAAGTCAAAAAGTACAGCAGAATTCAGGAGTCAGGAGTCAGGAGTCAGAAGTAAACTTGGCTCTATATCTGGCTTTTGAGTTGAAAACCTGTACCTCATGAACTTGCAATCTGCTGTATATTTCGATGCATTCATTGACCTTGCTACTATTTATATCTGGATTCATAGAATTTTATTAGTGGGATAGGTTCAGATATTGGATTTTATTAACTACTTTAATCGCACTATGGCGAAGCCATTCAAGTGGACTTATAAGGGTAAGGTATTAGCTGTTTAATGGGTACTTTATTTCCGCCGACCTGTACTAGTAACTCTATCGGATTTTTATTTGCTTACAAAATATCGTAACTGGAGTTTTTTTTACTTTCCAAACATCCTCTTAGCTCGACTTTATCCAATTAAGCAGCGTAAGCCTTGTTATTTGGCATTCATTTATAGCTTTGTGGCAAAAACTTTTTCCTACATCACTAATTTTGCCGAGATAGAAAAAGTCAAAGTTTACGTTCCATAAGGGTTTGAGCGTATGCGAGCGTGTTGCTTGAAAATGGATAAAGTCGAGCTTAGGGGTTGTGAAAAAATAAATTGGACTCGGCGTATACTGATTATACAATCGAAGACGACCTTTATGAAAACAGTGTAGCTGCACCTGAGCCTCGCTTATTCTGTTTCCAGATTTATCTCAGAGCGCTAGACTTGTTGAAAATTTACATCTGCTTGAACAAATGCTCAAGGAACAATATATTCCCACGCCACTGATTGAAAAAAAACAGCAAAAAAAAGTAGAAATAGTTGAAGAACTTAATATTCGTCGTTTTTCAATCATTTATGTGATCCGGCGATTTATCGTTTATTATTTAGGCGTATCATACCGCAGATTTGTCAGAAAGTCGAATATACAAAAAACGGCAATCGAGTTGCGAGAAATATTTGAAGAATTAGGTGGTCTATGGGTTAAAACAGGCCAGTTACTAGCATTACGAACAGACCTCTTTCCTGAAGAAGTATGCGATGAATTAAGACGCTTGCAATATGGCGCTCTTGGATTTCCAATGGAGATGGTACGCTCAACTATTGAATCGGAATTGGGTGCTCCAATTGATAAAATCTTTGCAGAGTTTGATGAGCAACCCATAGCAGCTGCCTCTATTGCTCAAATTCACAGCGCAGTTTTGTCCAAAAACCGAGCCCCTGTAGTGGTCAAAGTTCAACGTCCCGGCTTAGAGTCGGCTTTCAAGCGCGATTTGGAAGTCATTAAACTTTTCGCTAATTTATTTAGAGCGTTGAATATTGCCAATTATTTGCGTTTGGATGACGCTGTAGTAGAAGTGGAGAAAATTTTTAATGAGGAGCTAGATTATCGGTATGAAGCATCCAACATGCGTCGGATGAAAAAGACTCTCAAAAAACACGGAGTTTACACTCCGTCAGTATACAAAAAATATTCCAAACGTCGAGTTTTGGTTATGGAGTACATTTCGGGTGTGTTGATGTCTGATTACATCAAGACTTTAAATAGCGATCCTGCCAAAGTGAAAAAATGGGATGAGAAAAATAATGTAGACCGGGAAAAGCTGGGAGAAAAATTATGTTTGTCCTTATATCGACAAATATATGAAGATAATTTATATCATGCAGATCTACATCCTGGTAACATATTTTTGTTGCGTGATAGCAAGTTTGTACTGATTGACTTAGGAAGTGTTGGCTCTCTAGAGAAAGATTTGAGAACTAACTACTCAAACTACACTAATGCACTGGGGAGAGAGGATTATACGAAAGCAGCCGACTATTTTATCCGCTTTGCCGTAGACATTCCCAGAATTGATATACCTAGAGCGCGTGCGGAAATCGCAGGTGCAATTCAAACTTGGGCAGCTAAATCCCGGCTGAACGGGTTATCATATAAGGAAAAATCCATAAATGCAGCTAGTGATGCAATTACCAAGGTAACTAGTAAATATAATATACCAACGAACTGGGGATTTTTGAAAGCAAGCAGATCTCTCCTAACATTGGATGGCTCGCTCCAGTACCTCCTACCAGATTTTGATTACTTAAAGCTTATCAAGAAGTATAACAAGCAGAAGGAGCGTCGTGCTTTAATTCAGAGTCTTCGTCTTGAGAGTATTATGGCATCCATGAAGGAGTTTTTTGATAATCTGGATGAATATAACACATTGATTCTTCCCAAAGTACGAGAGCGAACGACACCTTATGACGGAAGAATTAACAAGTTTGGTCTTGCTCTGGCGTTCCTCTTACGTATGTTCTCATCTGTAATACTGATAGGCGGAGTTGTGTTAGCGTATTCTTTCCTATTTCAGCATCATTTTGAAATCATTAAACTCATTGATAATCAACTGTTTAATGAAATTGCCAGACAGATACCGCCAATACCATATCTGGAATGGATTTTGATCTTTGTAGCCATGACATTGATTTTACGAACTTTATCAGCTTGTTCAGTTATTTTGGAGCAAAAGGAATATGAAGGAAAAAGTATTTTATAAAGCTTCACAGAAAATATATTCAACTCTAGACAGACATAGGCGCTCCCAAGTGTGATATTGTTGAATGTTTGAAAAGGATGTTTTAAAAGCCACGAAAAGTATAGTGTTGTCCTTCTAAATAGGAGTAATTATCTCCAAAAATCAAGGTTTTATCTATGTAATGAAATGCTTTGCTCTGCTGAGTCTGAAGTAATACCAATTCTTTATGAAGCTGCGCTAAATAAAGCTTCAAGAAGGAAGTCGTAAGAAGTGAGAGAAGCTATCACCTCAGGTGTAATAGTTTCCAAAACCTCAGCTAACTTTTGACACAGTTGAGCAAGGCTTTTGCAATTTTCAAGCTTGAAATTTGCTTTTGAGAAACTCCCAAAACCTCTCAATCGGGTTCAGTTTTGGAGAGTGAGGTGGTTGAAAAATTGGAATAATATTTTCTGGACAATCGAGGGTTTTAACTGTGTGAAATGACCTTTGGTCAAACTGGATAACCGCAGTGTCGTCCCCAAGTTCATACTAAGTTGCGTTCTAATGTAGAATTTAGGTTAGCTCTTAACTTGCACATTTTAGAACCGTTATACAGTAAGGCTTTGAGAAACATCATAAAAATGTGCTTGTTTCATATTTTGCGGGAGCGTTAATCGCGCCCGTGGGAGGCTCATATCTTGCACCTATCCGTATAACCCAGGGCTTAGTCAAAAGCAGCGCAATAAAGTTACATCACTTTTCTGAGCTTTTATCGGTTAAATAAGGGCTTCAGGCTGACGGGGTGACAGAGTGGTTACAAAGTAGACTGGATAAGCTGCATAGCTCGGAGGCCACGTTGAAAATAAGGTAGTTTAGATGGCTTGAGATGCATCAGTGCGATTGCGCGGAGCGCAGTGCCCCTTGGGCAATCGCTAAATCTGACCAAAACTCCATAGCCCCCACCCATAAACAACCATATAAACCAACCCAAAATGCGCTATGACGACGGTGTATTCACTTTAATTCTTGCAGCCGACCAATATATTTTTGTAACCCTCTAAATCGGAAATTACGACCTGCTAACACCGCACAAGAGTAGGCGAGAGCGCTTCGCGCACGCTTCGCGAACGCAATCAACGTGCATCAGTGCGATTAAACGTTGACCAGTAGCGTATGTCGATTCTAAATTATAACCACCAGTCTTACAATCCTTAAACATAGCCTCAATGCCACTACGACATTTAAACGCTTTAATGGCAGCCTCAAAACTTTGAAGGTTTGTTAGTAAATACCATCCAGAGGGTTCAACCTTCCCTCGATATTTGCGCGGCTAATACCCAACTAAATTAAATTTTCCAAATCCTTTCTGTTTCGTCAATTGAACCTGATGGAAAAAGAATGATACTCCTGGTTTTAATCCTAAATTTTGCAGCCTTTGATAAGATTTTTCTGGAAGACGAATATACGTTCCTTGTTTCTGACGCAAAACAAAGCTGATTCCCTTACTGTCTGGAGTTTAGACTAGTTCGCGGTGCGAAACGGTAGAAGAAATGAACTAAAA
>NZ_CAWUDP010000219.1:0-4964 GCF_963920835.1 Scytonema sp. PCC 10023 | reverse complement strand
ATTCTTTACAGCCTTAACATAGTCCACATTGTTGGGGTTAGCGGACAAAGTTGTTTCTTTGTCCTCTTGTAGGCGATCGCTCGTGTAGTGGACAATGTTATCTTTGTACGCTCCCAGAGGTTTTCTAGAGTGGACAAAGATATTCGCGACTCGAATTTGACGAGTTATGATTGAAATGCTTGCTGTGTAAGGCTTCTAGTACCTCCATTTGACACCCCGTTGCAACGCGAGTCCACCATTAACTTTGTCCTCTTGTAGACGCTCGTGTAGTGGACAATATTATCTTTGTCCTCTATTTAGATTTCTCTGTATAATGGACAAAGTTAGACTTCAATGTTGGACGACCGCAGGGCGCGACCGTGTCTTATCTTATCTTTGTCCACATAAAGAGCGGACATGGTTGGAGGTCGGACGATATCATCACCCTGCGGTCGCAGGGACGACCGAAACAAACCGCACGATAGCGCCGCGAGAATGCCCCTAGAATTGAGAGAAAGTTTGGAGGGTAGTTTCAACTCGCACCGCGCCCGAGCGACCGTGCCTACAACTTTGTCCACAACTTTGTCCACCCCCATTTCACTCAACCTCGAACTTTGTACGCAACCAAAGTGGACTTTGTTGGAGGGGACACCGTAGGGTGTCACCGACAAACGGCGCAACCGCGCCACGACTTTGTTGCTGGAGGCGCGTGCGATCGCAAGAAGGCGGACGCTCTGCGTCATCGCGTAGCGGCGACTTCCGCATCGCCACCACGCTGTTTCTCCATCAACTTCCCCGTATCTGCTAAAAATTATCCTAGGAGCGCTTCTTACGCTTGAGTGCCAAAGGTGCGCCGATACTGCCAAGGATGAGTAAGCTAAGGATGAAGGTCGTTTCAGGGACAGTGATTATGGTTGCAGAAAAACTAATAGGTAACTCACTATCTTCCAGTCCCAAATTTTCAAAACCAGGTACAATTGGTGGCGCAGAAAAAACCTCTAAATAACCCGGTGTCGGCAAAAAACTAGCGAAAAACGGATTAGAATAGTTTCCCTGCTCGGTGGAATACCCAAAACCATCACCCGTTAACTGCTGAGTATTAAGACTAATTAAATTGTCAACAATAAAAGGTTCGTTTCCCGGTACTGAAGTCCCTGTAGGTTGCAGACCAGTAATTGTTTCACCATTTCTTGTACCAGTAATTCCAGTTATCTGGTAAAAACCCAAATCATTAGGGGTGTCATTAGTGGTGAAAGTGCCACTCGCCGTTATGCCAGTACCAGAATAATTCCAGTTCCAATTTAAAGCAGAAGCTGCTTGCATTGTCTGGAACATCAATCCAGATGTGGCAGCAAGGACTGTGACAGATAATAGAGTTAGATTTTTCATGAAGGTCGCAGCGTGTTATCACGGAACTTGTAGGTGGAGTTAAGCTACAGCCCAGCCCAAAACCAATGGTAGTTTAACACCAAAGTATCTATACGTTGTCACAAATTATTCTACGTACTTATGTGTCTATTAAAGCCAACTTTTTCCTTGTCTGTACGGACACTTGACAGCATTAACATTGTCCACATTGGCGGAGAGAGCGTACAAAGTTGTTTCTTTGTCCTCTTATATGCGATTACTCTCGTAGTGGACAATGTTAACTTTGTACGCTTCTAGAAGGAACAGGTAGTGGACAAAAATAATCGCGACTCGTCAGAGCTATGATTGAAATGCTTGCTGTGTAAGGCTTCTAGTACCCCCATCTGACACCCCGTTGCAACGCGAGTCCACCATTAACTTTGTCGGTTA
Source organism: Scytonema sp. PCC 10023 (assembly GCF_963920835.1). NCBI lineage: Bacteria > Bacillati > Cyanobacteriota > Cyanophyceae > Nostocales > Scytonemataceae > Scytonema > Scytonema sp. PCC 10023. The sequence continues at coordinate 3,188 of NZ_CAWUDP010000219.1, read as the reverse complement.
TCAGTCAGGATGACAGTACTTTGTCCACTTAGAACGCTTTCATTATGGACAAAGTTAACTTGGTACTCTCTTCGTTATCTCTCCTGGTAGTGGACAACGTTGAGTGAGGATGCCCGATAGCCAAGCGTGGCGGAGCGCCATAGGAGCGTCCACTAAGAACACGACGACTGCCGTCTCCTCAACTTTGTCCACTCATGAGAGTACAAAGTTACCCGGAGGGCGACCCCTCGCGACCGAAACAAACCAGGGCGCTCGCGCCTCCCCTCGCGCCTACGGCTTGACGGGCTGCTGTCGCAGCCCTATGGCTCTCGCTGCCGCTCGCGCCTTCCGTCCCGTCCCCTGCGCCCACTGGGAAGGCACTCAGGCAGCTAGCGCTGTCGTCGGCTCTCGCTCCGGATGAACTTTGTACGCTATCTCAATCCAAATATGTATGTAATAGAAAATTGCTTTGATCGCGAGCGATCGCGTAGCGGCGGCTTCCGCATCGCCTGCAACCGAATCCTTACGCTGACTCTATAACAAAGCACGAAAGCATAAGAGTTTCAGCCATGCCTCCTGCTCAAGATTGGGGATGAGACAGGCTTAACCGAGAGGTATTGCTAGCGTTTTTAATCAACACTAAGTATTCCTTCTAGATCAAGAGAAAGCTTATCACAACAATGCTAGTTCCACATTGATTTGACACACTTCCATTAGAGAGAGTAAATCTTATATTTTTACTTATTGACTTATTACCTTGAAGCTTAACTTATTAAGGATGGTTAAATGGTGAATTGGTACAACATAACGTCACAGCGTATCTACAAATGATAATTGAATAAAAATCTCATAGTAACAAGCTTATTGCGATTGCGGTATTTTTTTAAGGACTTGAGTGTAATTAGGAATTTTTTTCTCATCGAACCCAATATATATGTTATTTAGACTTGCTAATTCACCATCTACATGATGAATAACATCTTTTATATTTGTTATCTTTGTTATCTTTGATGTTTGCGTTTTTGAAGAGTCCCCATTCAAAGTTGCAGAGTTTATAATTGCAAACTGCTTAGTAGCAATATAGCTACGTAATCTATCATCTAGAGCAATATAGGCTAAATATGCTCTTCTGTTATCATTAATATTACTTTCATGTCTAAATATACTAGGACTTACTCCTGTTAGTATTGCAGTAATCAATGATAAAAAGAAAAGGGTAAATAAAGGTTTATTATTATTACTATTATTATCCCAGCCCTTCTTACTTATAAAGAATAATGAAATAGCTACAATCACAGATGAGAAAGTAGCAATTGCAATTGACTGGTAGTTGTATACATAAAAAGCTTTTACTACACCGAGGTGAGTCTTGGCTCTATTTTCTATATCTTTAAGCTGTTGTTTAAGTTTCCATTGTTCTTCTTTAGTTGTATTTGGTAGGGTATCGATATACTTTTGAAAGTTGGCTTCATTCAAGTTCTTAATAGAAATATTTTCGTTATTCAAATCACTATATTTTAAATATTTAGTCCATTCATTAGCAGCCTTTTCAGCAAAGGTGTGTAAAAGATGTAAAGTTGTATAACCTAATAACAAGAAAGCTATTGCAAGTAAAGCAGATAGTATTAAATCTTTATTCCTTGTTACAAAGCTACACAAGGCTGAGGAAGATTGTTTAAATGTGCCTGCCATTTTTAAAGGGTTTTGCAAGTAAATTTAAGTATGTGTTAAAAACCTACAAGTGAAGTAAAGTTCTTTCCAGAAAAAAATTAATATCGTTATAAAAAATTAACTAATTCTTGCCACGCAGCGATAAACTTCTTGGCTAATTTGCGAGATTTGGAGCGATCGCCGCCTTTACATTCTGTACTAATTACTCTACCTATAACCCACCCGCGTACCCGCCGCCGCGACCCTACAACGAGCCAGTGACCGCCACAAATTTTCCTACGTACTCATGTGTCTATTAAAGCCAATTTTTTCCTTGCCTGTACGGGCACTTGACAGCCTAAACTTTGTTCATTTTGGTGGGAACAAGGACAAAGTTCTATCTTTGTCCACCATGTATGCGTACAAAGTTCTATCTTTGTCCGTCATCTCTGCATTAGCGGACAAAGTTGAGGCTTCACCATAATCTCACACCTCTTACTTTGTCCACAAGCGAAATCTGCACACATCATCATAGTGGACTGAGTTGAGGTTTAAGTAATTGCTTAACTATTATCGCGCTTCCTATCTTTGTTCACTACATTTATTTTAGCACAAACTTTTGAAAGTGAACAAAGATTAGTTTTTTTTGGGGCATCACCACAACCCGACCAACTTGACCCGACCAATCCGACCTCACCAGTCGCGTCCACCACCCTATTTTTTCCCAAACAAACCGGAGTGGACACGACTGCTCTGTTTTTCCAGGACTAGCCCCCCTACTAGATTCCAGCTTCTATACCAACGTCCACCGGGGGGGGCGGCTATATAACTAGGGGGGCGGTGGACGTGTACTGATATTACTCCAAAGTAAAAGTTAATAGTATTTACGTATGCGATTGCCTGACTGTGAATACATAGCAATATCAGTACAACTCTAGTCAATCATATCAACCCTCCTAGCAATCATCCAATCAGCCCCAGGCTATGGGGTCAAATACAAGCCTAAAAACTAATCCTGTAAATATGGCTATTAAAGCCCGTACCCGCCTATAATCGTGTCTAAACTGTAGTGTATGTAGTACACAACAAAAACACAAAAACCCCTACTTCGTTGGTAGAGGTCGTGGTTTAAATAAGTTGTTCTTCTAGGATTTTAGCGGTATCTCGCTCAAACAGAGCAACCACAAGCCCAAACAACACAGGTTGAACAGACTGAACAAACCCCACAAGCACAACAAGAGAAGCAAGAATCAGTGAACGACACACCCGCACCAATTCAAACAGCCTCTAACAACGATGTAGCTTTGACTCAATCTGATTTAGCCGCTATTGCAACTATTCGTGAAACATTCGGTGAAACTGGTGTTCAAGTCTTTCTACAAAAGAAAAGACAAGACTTGATTGTGAATAAGGCAACAGCAGACGCATTACGCCAGCACGATGAACAAGAACTCTATCAAGAAGTCAAACTACAAGTACAAAATCAACTTCAGATTAGAGATTACATGAACCTATCCCACTAATGCCAGATTGTGGTAATCTACTTTTGACTTGATTTG
>NZ_CAWUDP010000218.1:0-5000 GCF_963920835.1 Scytonema sp. PCC 10023 | reverse complement strand
TGGCTGGTTTAAACATTGTGGTTATTGTATTGCAGCCAAGTGAGAACCGCTATAATCGTTTAGAAGATCAAGAATTGGCTGTTTTGTCGTTACATCTATTGCAGATATCGTTGGTGTATATTAATACTTTGATGATTCAGCAGGTTTTATCGCAACCGGAGTGGATGAAACTGATGAAGCCGGAAGATTTGCGGGCGCTTTCGCCGTTGATTTGGGGTCATGTTAACCCTTATGGTACTTTTAAACTGGATATGAGTGAGCGGTTATCGATTGAAGCTGTGGCTGCGTGAAGTCTACTGCTTTGGGCTATTTGAGCGAGTGAGTCCCGTTCCAATAATGGTCGGTATTTAAACTATACGGTTTAGTTTGCCCCTGGTGTCAGCTACGCTATATCTGCCCCAAGCAATGAACTGGCTCAATTTTCGCCACGCGGTCGTTACCCATCCACAGTTCTGCCCCCAATGCATGGAGTGGGGAATCTTTTGTTTCTCGATACCAATGAACAACAGCCGCCCCAACCGCTGGAGATGGAATTTCAAGCGTTATAACTTGTTGGCAATCTTTGACAGAAGACCCCAATTGCTCATTTGCATTGAGTTGCTGTCCTCGTCGCCTCTGCTTACGCAAATGATTTCGTACCCCCCGATGGCGGTAATAAGAACGGCGGTTGTGGCAATACTTTGGATTCCAACATCCATCGCCACCTTCTCCATGCTTTTGTTGTGCTTCGGGCGAACTCAGTTTTGAGCAAAGCCGACATTTTTCACTATCCTGGCGTGCCATTTCCACCTCGACGAATTGGCGCTAGTAATTCCTCAACCCATTGTTGGTTGGCTGGTGATAATGCAGGAGGTGGAATGGGTTGACTGTAGTCAATGCGTTCGTTATACCCAGCACGCTCGCATACGCTATCAACAATTGCCTGCAAATTAACGCTCAATTCTTCATCTGACAACAACAGGGGCAAAGGAAAACTGGGAATTGGTTCGGGTAAATTAAAGCCATATAAATCAGCTTTGGGACGTTGTGAACTTCGACTCACAACGATACGGTAGTCTGTTGGCTGTACATCACCTAACATGGTCATCGGTGCGTGAGCGCGTAGTAAGTCAATTTCTATCAGATGGGAAAGACTTCCTAAAACCCGCTCCCGTTTCTTTTCATAGGCTGTTCTACCCGAACCTTTTTGTTTGTTTTTGGGCGATAACACTTCAATTACGGTAATCACAGTATCGCTGCCTATTTCTCGGACTTCCAAATACCGCTCTTTTACGGTTATGGGCATGGGTAGCGCTATTGATTGTGGACGCTTTTGAGTTAGGGTAGATGCTGTCTCTGGCTGAAGTTTCTCTCTGACTGAATTAGATGAACTGGCTTTCAGGACTGTAGCATCTGGAATTCCGATTAAAACCTCATCGCCATCCCGGTCTTGGTAAGTACGAGTTTCGACTTCAATGTAATACTTTGGGCGCAACTGAGGTGCAACTGTATCGGCAATCGCCACCAAAAGCCGAGTATGGAATGACGACCAGAAAGCTGGGTGTTCGAGATAGGGATTCATACCTGGAAATAGTGAGGGCATTGGTTAAGCTCCGCTACATTTTTCCTAGACAAAACCGGACAACCTTGGCAAAAAAGGCGGGTTTTTTTATCAACAAGTACGAGTAATTGAGAATTAGCGCCTTTTTTGCCCCCACCACAGATATCTGTGGGACCTTAAGGAGTACTCGTGGGGGAAGGTTGTCCGGTTTTGTCATGGTTTCACCCAACCCATCCCACAAGCGTTTTTCATAGTATACCCTATTCCTCGTTGAATATAGTCGTAGTTTAGTCGTAGAAAAGATATTGCTTACATATTTTATATTGAGTATGTTACGATTAAGGGCGATCGCGTTCATGTGTTAGCCATTGAGTTATAGTTTTGGCAATAATTCCCTACCTCCTATCAAACTCATCCCACTCGACGATAGGACTGCAGCATCTGCAACGATTTCTAAAAAACTCAGTGGCAAAACTGCAAAGATAAAAGCGCCGATTGATATCCGGTGGGTAAAGGTACAAGAATTTTTACGAAGCAGTAACATACGCCCTAATAGCCGTAAATTGTATGAACGGGAACTCAAGCGTTTCTTGGGCTGGACAGAACTGCATTACCAAGAGTTACGTCCTCGTCACCTGGGACATTACAAAGAATATTTGATGGAGGATGTACAGACTGATGCTGGTAAAGCTTTGACCAAAAATAGCATCAACAGTGCGCTGACAGCCCTAAAAAGTTTCTTCAAATGGTTGACTTTAACTTATCCTGATATGATTTCTACTAACCCAACTGTTGGGGTGAAGTTTGAAAAGGTACCCCTGCCACCAGCACAAAGTTTAACATCTCAACAAATGCAACAGGTTTGGGAGGCGTTGGAATTTTTGGGAGAGACTAAACAGCGCGATACTGCTCTTGTCCATATCCTCAGTCATGGGTTAAGGGCGGGGGAAATTGTAGATTTAAATGTAGGTGCGTTTGATGGCAAGTTGCTGTTTTTAGCAGATACAAAAACTGATGAACCGCGACTGGTACCTCTGCGCAAGGAAAGCCGTGAAACACTTGGGAATTATCTATCATGGCGAGAAGAACAAGGGGAGCAAATGATGAGCACAAGCCCACTGATTGTCTCCCACCACAATTCACGCAAAGGGGAACGGCTAAGCTATCACGGCATTTATTTTGCTATAGAGAAAATTGGCGAACTGGCTAATATTCCCAATCTGCATCCACACCAATTCCGCCACACGTATGCAACTGAGTTATTGCTGTTGGGAGTTGACCCCAGTCATGCCAAACGGTTGACAGGGCATCAAAGCGAGAAAGCATTTCGGCGGTATACACTTCGCAGTGAGCAAGAAGCGGCGATCGCTGCTTACTATCGTGCCATTGGAGAGGAAAAAGTGGAATAGGGTGCCATACGGCTGGTCGATGCCGCTTTCTCTCCCCCTCCTCAAGAACTGCTTTAAGAGCTCCTAAATGCTGCTTCATAAATCCCAATCAAGTGTGAAAGTTTCTTCACCATCTTCTGCTTGGTGTTGGGGCTCATCTAGAGTACGCATTGAGTCAGCCACTGTGGCTGACTCCGCTTGTGTGGGAACTGTATTAGGGTTGAGGACTACAGTTGGTATTGGTAATGCACCCTGCTTAAAAGCAAAGTAGCAATCAACAATAAAGTAAAGCGTCTCTAGATAACTTTTACCTAATCGTTGGGATTCCGCGTATATACGCTCGCGGTAGCTATCTTTGATGCGGACTTTTTCTGGAGTTTTGTCTTGCTGAGAAACCATGTTATTGTGGTGGTTGACGATTCACTGTTGACGATTCACTGTTAACTGTTAACAGTCATCACAATTGCTTTAGCCATTTGCAATAGCCCAAAAGAATTAGCCTCTACCGGGTTTTCTAGAATTTCAAACCCGTTTTGTATAAGCAGTTTTTTAAACCCAGGAAGCAAACAACCACCACCAATAGCCCAAATTTCATCCCCTTGGTGTTTGGTATCAAGGGCGAGATTGACAGGCTTTTTCAGATAGCTTTCATACCAATCTTTAAGACAAGTGGTGTAAACTTCTTTGATATCAATATCACGGCTGTATTTGGTATGTCCCATTTCAAGGCAAAAGCGAATTTTCGATAAGTCCCCAAGCTTACCACCGTTGAGATGTTTCATCTTCTTGGCAATCTCACCGATGAGAACTTCCACTCCAGCAGCGTAGGGGGTATGTACTTCTCTTTTACCTTGATTGTAACGAGAATAAAGTGTTGTACCATTCCCAAAATCTACGACAGTTAACTTTTTGGGCAGCTTTCGACCAAACAAAGCACCCATACCTTCAGGTACGACTTTGAGAACCTCTACTTTAACATCAGATAGCTTGCCAGCGAGCATTGGTTGGTATTCTCCGTTAAGGACTTGACACAACTCTTTTGTCAAAGCAACATCATGTAAACTGACAACTAGCTTTAAGTGCCAAACCTTACGATATGGCAAATGAGCCAACGCACCTAACAAAGTGATGAGCGCATTGTTGACTTTGTTGATGTTGCTATCTGTGTTTCGCTCGAAGTAGTATCCAGTGCGGAAAGCTGACTCCCCAACAGTGTAGGCATTACCGTTAAAAACCACCCTACCGGGTACATCTTCCATTTCTTCTTTTGAGATGTAACTAGGAATTCTAATCACATCAAAACCATCGACTAACAGTTTGACGCTACCATAGCCATTATCAAAACCCGCACAAAAAATCTTTTGATTCGCGTGAACTCAGATCTTGCACCTAACCGTAAAAAACCGTATAAGCTAAAAAGATGCGCGATAAGGCTACCTGATTTTTATCGGTTTTTATCGCTAAATTAAGGCTTTTAATTTAATACGGAGTAATTAAATTAAATCAATTTTTATTGGTGCAAGATCTGAGTGAATGTTCTTAGAACTCATAGGGGTCAAGTGGGGTATAAAACCGAAATGAGTTCAATATACCCTAAGAATTACCTATATATTCCCTGTATAGGGGTTAATTTTACTAAAAAAGTTCTCAAAAATCTTTGGGATACGTATACCCCCCACTTATACCCCACGAGCGATTTACAAACCTAATCTACAGTTCTTGGCATCACCGTGCCAAAACGGGAAAATTGTACGCTAAGGCTAAAACGTATGATTAAGAAGGGTTTCAGCGATACTTATTTTCCTTCACTCGCAAAGGACGCAACTTGTCAAAACTGGTCGCCTGTTTCAAATTCCAGACATAATCACCCGTAAGATTAATATGCTCCCAACCCAACGGCGATAAATGTTGCAGATATTCTTTAGGAATATCCATCCCCTGTTGCTTCAAATAATCAACGGCTTTTTCTAAGTACACCGTATTCCACAAGACGATAGCAGCAATCACCAAATTCAACCCACTAGTACTGTGCGACAGAAATAATCAGACAGTTTAAAATTGAGAAATGACAT
>NZ_CAWUDP010000217.1:0-5091 GCF_963920835.1 Scytonema sp. PCC 10023 | reverse complement strand
ATTCATCAAGTTTTTAGTTCATTTCTTCTACCGTTTCGCACCGCGAACTAGTCTAGTTATGGGTGACGATCGCCTGTGACAGTTGCGTAAGTCCTGAAATTGTTCTTCTCTTGCATGGCGATCGCCTATCAAGGTGACAATCACAAACAAGCAGACTTGCGTCGTGCAAAAGCATTAATCACGGTTGTGTCCCTCATCTATTTATCAATAAATATTATCAATAGCTATCCACTCCTAGTACTCTCGTCAACCCACTCACAGTAGCCAACCACCCTCCGAGCGTGATTACTTGACCGGCGCTCTAGTTGGAATGTTCAGTTTTTTACACATTCACCCACAATCTTACTTTCGTCACACTTATGTAATATTTGTTCCTACATTATAGGTAATCTTCTAGCGGGAAGGGAGTAGTCTATCTTTTTAGAAATATGTCGTTCAGTATACTTATTTATCCCTATTTTTTATCACTCCCAAAAAAATGGGCAAACCGGGAGTTATAATTATATAATGATGAATGCATCCAAAATGCATCATACAAAAAATTCGCTAGGATGCCGATGGCAAATGACAGTTGAAGAAGCCTTAGCTACTATAAAGTTGATTCTTGGTAAAAAGTTTTTGAATGAAGTCCAACAGATCATTGTTCGTCAGTCTTGGGAGCAAAAGACTTATCCGGAAATCGCCGAAAGTTCTGGCTATGATGGCGACTACATTAAGTTTGCTGCTTTTCAATTATGGAAAATGCTTTCAGAAGCACTAGGCGAGAGAGTAAACAAAAACAACTTTCGCTTAGTTTTAAAGCAATGGTATTCGCAAAGTAACTCTGAAAGAGACTCGCATTCACTCAGCCACACTTTAGACAAACAGCAAGTAATTTCAGAAGAAGGCATTACAAAGGTTAAATTATCAGAAGGTGATGGAGCCGATTTAAGGGGAGAGGAGGCTTCGTTGTCCCCTGGAATAAATTCAGGGACTTATCGATATGCTATAAAGCCTCTCCTCCCCCATGGCAATCTTCGTGAGACTATCAGTGTTGGCAATTACAGCATTGAAAATCGTCAAAATTGGGGTGAAGCAATTGAAGTTTCTATCTTCTATGGACGCTCTCAAGAATTAGCTAAGTTAGAGCAGTGGATTGTTAAAGAACGCTGCCAACTGATAGCCATTGTAGGAATTGGTGGGATTGGGAAAACGGCTCTGTCTTTGAAGTTAGCGAGTCAAATTCAGGACCAATTTGAGTATATTGTTTGGCGCTCACTTCATAACGTATCCTCCCTTGGTTCTCTTCTTAAAGAAATAATTCAATTACTGTCTAAACAACAGGAAATCAACTTATCTGAAGATGTTACCGATTTAATTGTCCGGCTGTTATATTACCTACAAAAGTACCGTTGCCTAATCGTACTCGACAATGTAGAGACTATTTTATGTAGTACTGAGCCGTTAGGGTCTTTGTATGGCTGTAAAGCAGGTTACTACCGAGAGGGGTACGAAGATTATGGTGAATTCTTTAAGTGGATTGGAGAACTACGTCACAATAGTTGCCTAGTGCTAACGAGTCGAGAGAAACCCAAAGAAGTAGCTGCTCTTGAAGGTAAAACATTCCCGGTTAGGTCTTTGCAACTGTTTGGTCTAACAGTAAAAGACGGAAAGGAAATTTTTACAGCAAAAGGTGACTTTACAGGTTCAGCAAGTGATTGGCAAACCCTAATTCAATCCTATATGGGCAACCCGTTAGCCTTAAAGATTGTTGCCACAACGATTAATGATTTATTTGGTGGTAATATATCTAAATTTTTATCTCAAGGAACAATCATCTTTGGTGAAATCGAAGATTTATTAGCTCGGCAGTTTGAGCGCTTATCCTTATTAGAAAAAGAAATCATGTACTGGTTGACGATTAATCGTGAACCAGTTGCGCTCACAAAGCTGCAAGATGACCTTCTAACTCCCGTATTACCTGCTCAGTTGATAGAGGCACTAGAGTCTTTAAAACGGCGATGTCTTCTTGAGTGTGTAACCAACTCACAGATTGAAAAAGGTTATGTTATTTTTACATTACACCCCGTACTTATGGAGTACGTAACTACTAAATTAATTAAGCAAGTTATCCTGGAGATTCAAACTCAGGAAACTTCTATTTACAAAAGTTACGCACTTATAAAGGCTCAGGGAAAAGATTATATCCAGGAGATTCAGAGACAACTCATCCTGAAACCAATTATCAATCAATTATTGGGTGTGTTTGGTAATCCTGATGCTATTAAAAATCAGTTGATGCAAATTATTTCATCCCTCCAGGAAAAACTGCCAACTGAAATAGGGTATGCAGGCGGTAACACACTCAATTTACTATGCCAACTTCAGCTTGATTTAAGCAATCATAATTTTTCTAATATGCCAATTTGGCAAGCTGATTTGCGAAACGCAAATTTACGTGGTGTTGACTTTTCAAATTCTAATTTATCCAAGTCTACTTTTACTGAAAGCTTTAGCTATATTTATTCCTTGGTAATCAGTCCCGATGGAAGACTAATCGCGACAGGCAATGCTCATGGCGAAATTAGTCTGCGGCGGATGTCCGATGGACAGCTAATATTGACTTGGGAGGCACATACAGGTTGGGTTCTTTGTTTGACCTTTAGCACTGATGGTCAAATGCTCATCAGTGGCAGTGATGATCAAACGATCAAGCTGTGGGATATCAATAACGGTCAGTGCCAGCAAACTTTATTCACTAACATATGGACTACTACTCTCATCTGCAGACATCAAATGTTAGTGAGTGGCAGTGCAGATCAAATAGTTAAGCTGTGGGATATCAATAACGGTCAATGCCTCCGTACTTTGCAAGGACACAAGGGATGGATATGGTCTGTTGTCCTTAGCCCTGAGGGTCAAACCCTTGCTACTTGTGGTGCAGACCGAAACATCAAACTGTGGAACGTTGATACGGGTGAATGTCTGAAAACATTGCAAGGGCATGAAGATATAGTCTGCTCTGTTGTCTTCACCCACAATGGACAAACTCTAATTAGTGGCAGCAGTGATCGCACAGTAAGAGTGTGGAACCTTCAAACAGGTGAGTGTCTCAAAATCCTCCAAGGACATGCGGATTCGGTATGGTCAGTTGCCTTGGCTATGGAACGCTCCGCAGTCAGCGTCGGCGTCAGCGAAGCGAAGCCGAAGGCGTTAGCCTCTACGAAAGAGATAGGTATGCCTCAGGAGACTTATAGTTCTGACTATCCACTGTTAGCAAGTGGCAGTGCTGATCACACGATCAAGCTGTGGGATATCAGCATAGGTCAGGTCGTTAGAACGTTGCAGGGACATAGGTATGGAGTCAGTACCGTCGTTTTCAGCGCTGATGGTCAAACCCTGATCAGCAAAGATGTAGGTCAAACGATCAAGCTGTGGAATACCCAGACAGGTCAGTGTCTCAGAACCTTCAAGGGATACAGTAGCGGGGTGTGGTCGATTGCGTTCAGTCCCAATGGTCAAACTGTAATCGGTAGCGGTGAAGACCAAATCGTGAAGCTGTGGAACGTCAGAACCGGTCAGTGCCTCAAAGTTTTAAAGGGCCACAAGAATTGGGTTACATCTGTTGCTTTCAGCCCGGATGGTCAAACTGTAGCAAGTTGTGGAGCTGATCGGTTAGTGAAGCTTTGGGATGTGCATACAGGTCAGTGCTTGAGAATTTTTGAAGGACATACCTGCGGGGTGCTCAGAGTGATTTATAGTCCCGATGGTAATACCCTAGCCAGTTGTGATGAAGACCAAGTGATAAGGTTCTGGGATATTAAAACGGGCGAGTGTGTCCGGGTGCTAAGGGGACACACCAGTTTGGTAACTTCAATCGTTTATAGTCCGGATGGTCAAACCTTTGCCAGTTCTGGAGCCGACTTAAGGATTCGGATTTGGGATGTGAACACAAGTCAGTGGCTCAGGGTGCTAGAAGGTCACACCAATTGGGTATGGACCATCGTATTTCACCCCAATGGTCAAACCCTAGCAAGTAGTGGCGAAGACCACCTGGTTAAGATTTGGGATGTGAACACGGGGCAATGTATTAAAGTTTTGCAGGGCCACACCAATTCAGTTGTTACAGTTGCCTACAGTCCAGATGGTCGATTTTTAGCCAGTGGAGGCACAGACCAAACCGTGCGGATCTGGGATGCCAGCACAGGTCAATGCCTCAGAGTTTTGAAAGGGCATACAAAACGGGTTTATTCCCTTGCTTTCACCATCCTGCGTGAAGTAGTGTCATCTGAGGCGGATACAGTCCTCGCCAGTAGCAGTGAAGATCAGAGTATACAATTTTGGGATGTCGAGACAGGTCTGTGCCTCAAAGTCTTGAGAATAAGGCCCTACGAGGGCATGAATATCACTGGCGTTACAGGTATCACTGAAGCTCAGAAAGCGACTCTAAAAGCTTTGGGGGCTTTTGAGGATTGTGTAGTTGTGGATACTGTTGGCGTCTGTAATACAAATTTGTAATTTCTTATGTTACAAGTGCTAATACCCCTACAGGACTTACGCAACTGTCACAAGCAATGGCGCGGCGTAGCCGCGCAGAGCGCCAAACAACTAGAGGACAAACATGGGAACATCCGGACGTTTTAGTTGCTGAACTAAATAATTTGACAATAATCCATGTTTAATTTGATAAATTGTTTGACTACTTTTATAAGCTAAATCTTTGAGTCTAAGCCAGACTAAAATAGCGCAGGTAGGGGCGTGAGTATTAACGGATACTGTTGGCGAAGTCAAAAAACGCCCCTATCTGGGTGAATCAGTTTACTTTCAAGAAACACTTTGCGTAAGGCTTATGTAGAAAGGGTTGGAGAAGATGGAGTATTTTGCATATCTGGAGAAATTGGGACAAGTTCAAGACCAAGAGCATGAGCTTTGTTCCTCAGATTTTTTAGGATTTGCTCGTTGTATTTCTGCTCATAGTAGTCCATGCCAGGGTCGGCATATTGTCCAGCCGTTGTCCACATACGGTAAAACATACGTGCCAGCTTGTGTGGGTATTGAGTTAGGTCGAGGGGGAGTATTATCTCCCGCCCCTCCCATTTAGAACCGGACGTA
>NZ_CAWUDP010000216.1:0-5118 GCF_963920835.1 Scytonema sp. PCC 10023 | reverse complement strand
TTAGCACAAATGCTACACCCATCCCTAGCATAAAATTTAGATGCGTTTGCCCTGGATTTCATCCTAATCAAAAGTTTAAAGGAGATAAACTCAGATCTTGCACCAATAAAAATTGATTTAATTTAATTACTCCGTATTAAATTAAAAGCCTTAATTTAGCGATAAAAACCGATAAAAATCAGGTAGCCTTATCGCGCATCTTTTTAGCTTATACGGTTTTTTACGGTTAGGTGCAAGATCTGAGTAAAGGTTATGAAGGAGAAGGAGCAATTAATACTCCCACGAAAAAGCCGAAAAAAGGAGAATTAACATTGTTGCAAAAAGAGAAAAATAAAGAACAGGCGTCTGAACGAATATTTGTCGAACATTTGATTCGTGTCATTAAGATATTTAGAGTTGCATCTGAAAGATTTAGATTAAATGCAAGTAAATACGAACAAATAATTATGACAATATGTGGACTTGTAAGATTCCGAATTGGAACATTAGTTTTACCAATATAAGATAGCGCGATTATACAGAGCTAAAATTAGCGTATATAAATACTTAGTTTTGCCTTATTCTCAACAGTAACTGTCTCAAAGCCTTATTTTTCCATTGAGACTGGCTGACGTTTGCACCTTGCGATTGCGCAGAGCGCACTGCCCCTTGGGCAATCGCCTGTTGAAAGCCAGTTATAGAGAGGTATTGGCATTTTTCGGAGATGTCTATTGGGTAGAACACAGGTTGGTTGTAGGGGCACGAAGCAAAGCTTCGTGCCCCTACCATCGCTCTTTGTGGTCTATGCTTTTGAAAGCGCTGTAAAATCGGAACGAGAGTATCTCTGCGTGGAATTTCATAACAGATCTCTAGCATTACCGCTACTTATCGGTTCAGGATGCGTCTTGGATTCGGGGTAGTGCCAGAATGCGTGAGCCCAAAAGATGAGTAATGCGCGCAAGCTGCTGGAGTAAATTCAGCTTTACCGAAAAGTTTTCCAGAACCTTTGCTAGCCGTTCATTTGAGCGAGTGTACACAATCTTCCGGAATCAAGAACGGGTTCTGCCAGTGCATAAGTTGATTTCACTTACACTTATATAAGTAGTAGAAGGAGGGCTTATATCCTCCCTTTGGAACACCAAGAGGCTAATTTATCATTTCATTTTTTTGGAAGTGATTTATGTCTTGTGCCTGCGGAAAATCATACATTGTTACGTTGGGAGATACGCTCTTCCTCGTTGAACTGATTCGCTGACATTTTTCCAGTTACAGCGCTTTTCATCTAAGTGAGGTACACTACCCCACCCGCCCTATCGGGCACCCTCCCCTTGCTAGGGGGAGGGTTGGAGAGGGGTGTACTCCATTAACTTGTAATCTGCTGTATATCTAACAAGTCCATAAGTTGATTTTCCTGCCAACTATTAAGAATACAGAAAGATAATTTTTTGAGGATAAATTACAATGACAACCAATGAATTTTTTGCATCAGATAAACTTGATGTACTTCAAGCAAATAAAGAGATTGAAAGGAAGCTGCACCAATCAGTCTCAAGTGAAGATGAGTTACTCGATTCTCAAGATGGCATAGGTCTAATTGTCAAAGATTTCGCTGGAAAAGCAGCCAAAGGGGAAATTGAAGCGGTGGCTGGTTTCAACCCGTCCCATGCTGTAGATGAAGTTATTAAAGTTCAGACAGTAGCGATCGCTACTGACCTAGAATCGCTTTCGGATGCTGCCACGTTAGCATACCTACAGCCAGAAACAGTATGTGGCGCTGACGATCGCGTCCAGATTACACCTGCAAATGACATCCCCTGGCGATGGATTTGCAAATTAATCATTACCTTCCCTAATGGTGCAAGATTCGTTGGTACAGGGTGGTTCATCGGACCACGCACAGTGATGACGGCGGGACACTGCCTCCACAGTCGTGAGCTTGGTTGGGCGCAGTCAATTGAAGTGATTCCGGGGATGGACGCAGCGAGTCGTCCCTACGGCTCTCAGATTGGAACTTCCTTCCGCGCTACACTAGGCTGGACTAGGGACGCCAAGCCTGACTATGATTACGGGGCGATTATTCTCCCAGACGACACCCTCGGTAACCGAGTTGGCTGGTTTGGATTCGCTGCTCCTTCCAATAGCGACTTGCAAGGTTTATTGCTGAATAACTCTGGCTACCCCGGTGACAAGCCATTTGGCACTCAGTGGTTCAACGCTGGTGGAGTAACCCAGGTCGAGGAGCGCAAGATTTACTATATGCTCGATACGATAGGCGGTCAAAGTGGAAGTCCTGTCTGGCGTCTGCTCAATGGTGAACGCCATGCAGTGGGAATTCATGCTTACGGTGGTTGTCCCAACAGCGCCACCCGAATTACAACAGAGGTGTTCAATAATATGTTGGCGTGGCGAAATAACCCTTCCTAGAACACTCCTACACACTTAAATTCCAGCGCTAAATAAAGCAGTTTTCTATAGGGTGCAATACATCATCGGAGCACAAAGTGTGTTGTATCCCTACCCCCTACAAATAACCTGTATTGTATCTATCTTTTGTGTCGTTTTCTGGTTAATTAAATGCGAATGCGATTGGGACTGATACTATTTTGGTCAACTAGCCTGCTTTTGTTAGCTTGTGCAGCAGATAAAACTGTTTCCTCCTATAAATCTAATGTTAATCAACCAGTCTCCTCATCATCTGAGAATCTTAGTAAAGAGCCGAATGCTATGACAAATTACAATCCAAATCAATCAGTTTCCTCACCGAATAATTCTAGTCAGGAACCTATTGGGAGGGACACTAGCGAAGCAATCAGTATTGAAGGCAAGATTAGTCAGGTGATGGAAAGTTTTCCTTTGCAATTGATGGTGGAAACTAAAAATGGTCGTTATTATGTTGCTCTTGCTCCAGAAACCAAGATTACTCAACAAGGAAAAACAGTGGATACCAGTAAATTGAATCCTGGTCTAACAGTGAAGATTCAAGGTCTATCTTCGGCACCAAATCAATTAGCTATGACCGCCCAAGTTATTGGAATCAAACCTTAACAGTTACCAGTTATCAGTTATCAAGGAAGCGCAGTATCAAAAATCAGTTATCAGTTATCAAGGAAGCGCAGTATCAAAAATCAGTTATCAGTTATCAAGGAAGCGCAGTATCAAGATGTCCCAAGTCAATCTTCTCACTGGTCACTGCGGCTGGTACTGGTCACTGCGGCTGGTACTGTTCACTGGTTTAAACACAGTCGTTCTGATACGAAGTTTAACTGAATTGAACAGGAGAACAAAAATGGCAACAGCAAATGTGAAAATTAAATCTTATGGTGAAAGTCTCAAAGATTCAAACCCAGAGCTTTAGTCTTACTTGTGTCAAGGCAATTTTGTAATTTCATTTTTTTTGGAGGTTATTTATGACTTGTGCCTGTGGAAATTCATACATTGTTAAGTCGGGAGATACGCTCTTTCTCATTGCTCAGCAACAGTTAAGTGATGGCAATCGTTGGAAGGAAATCACGAAACCAAATTGCACTCCCTTTACAGAAGAGGAGGCTAGAAGGTTGCAGCCCGGTGATGAAGTCTGCCTTCCTAAGGGATCTAATGGTGAAACAATAAATTTAGAAGCTACATTTTACGATGTGGAGACTACAGGATGTAGTTTCCCAGCTTCCGGTGTATTTGGAATA
Organism: Scytonema sp. PCC 10023; assembly: GCF_963920835.1. Taxonomy (NCBI): domain Bacteria; kingdom Bacillati; phylum Cyanobacteriota; class Cyanophyceae; order Nostocales; family Scytonemataceae; genus Scytonema; species Scytonema sp. PCC 10023. Next base: position 1,459 of record NZ_CAWUDP010000216.1, on the reverse strand, counting down.
ACATTACGTGCGGCACTTGAAGGTCGATTTGAGCCACGATGCCCAAATACAGGTGAAAACGTTCCGCGCGTACAATGTGCAGTCGCCCCATCTCAAATTCCCCTGCGTACAAATTTTACTTTGGTTCTTTGGGATAACAGCCAAGTTCGTGCAGAAGCCTTAGATGTAGGTTCGACAATTCTACCAGGTAAGATTGATATCCTTGTCGATACCGTTGAAGAAGCACTCAATCTAGGTAGAAAACCTGTCAAGGTAATTTTGTAATTTGTTTTTTTGGAGGTAATTTATGACTTGTCAATGCGGAAGATCCTATATTGTTCGACAAGGAGATATACTCTTTGACATTGCTCAAAGAGAGTTAGGTGATGGTAATCGTTGGCGGGAAATCATGAATCCTGATTGCAGTAAACCTGTTAACGAGATAATTGTTCCAGGTCAAGAATTGTGCATTCCTACACCTCCAGGGGACGGCGGTTTTGCAAGGATTGTGTCGCGCCAAACCTACGAAGCTATGTTTCCAAATCGTAACAGTCTGTACTCCTATGACAGTTTGGTGACAGCAACGCAGAGATACCCAAACTTCTGCAACGAAGGATCTGACACACAACACAAGCACGAGGCAGCAGCGTTTTTAGCTAATATTGCCCACGAAACTAGTGGTCTTCAATATATCGAAGAATTGCGCTGCATTCCTAACGGCTGTGGAGATGAATACTGCGATAGAAATAACACCCAGTATCCATGTCAGCCTGGTCGTAGCTATCACGGTCGGGGTCCCATGCAGATTTCGTGGAACTACAACTACGGTGCTGCAGGTCGAGCTTTAGGCTTGAATCTGCTCGCCAATCCTGACCTAGTCAAGTCGGATGGCGCGATCGCATTTTCTACAGCCTTGTGGTTCTGGATGACCCCTCAACCACCCAAACCTTCTTGCCACGACGTTATGAGCGGTCGTTGGAATCCTAGCCCTGATGATGTAAACAGAGGGCGTGTGCCTGGTTTTGGCATGACTATCAACATCATCAACGGCGGTCTGGAATGTGGCAGACCTACAGATGACAGAGTTGAGAGGAGGGTAGGGTTTTACAGGCAGTTTTGCCAAATGCTAGGGGTAAGTGCAGACAGTAATATCTACTGCGATCGTATGCAACCTTACAGATAGACCTCTTGCGAATTCAAAGCGGAAAGTTTAACTTCATCGGTTGAGGCGATCGCCAGAAATCATTACCCCCTACACCCTACACCCTACCACCTACACCCGTTTTTTCGGTAAATATCTGGCACATATGAATCTTGACCGCCTACGAAATGACAAATCAGATTATTAATGAAACCACTACAGTCAAAGAGTTAAGGCTGAAATTTAACTACTGCTCGGTTTAACTGTACCGAGCATTTTTCTTGTTGTCGGGGGTATTTAACAGTTACCAGTTATCAGTTATCAGTTACCAGTTACCAG
>NZ_CAWUDP010000215.1:0-5120 GCF_963920835.1 Scytonema sp. PCC 10023 | reverse complement strand
ACCTTGCTACTATCCACATTTGGATTAACAAAATATTATTAGTGGGATAGGTTCAAAGGAGCTAACTTGGTAGATGCCAGTTTTATTGCTGCAAACTTAAGTGAAGCCAACTTGCAAGATGGTGATTTATCCAGAGCACAACTGGTACAAGCACAATTAGACTCAACTGATTTTACAGGCGCGACTCTCACCGGAGCATATATTAGTGCAATTACCTTAACCTCTCACTGAGGCTCCACCCCTAGCTTTTTCCATCAACGTTAATCTTCAACAACTTGTAGAACCACTTTGCCCTTCGTGCCACCTTGTTCTAAACGCTGATGGGCTTGTGCTACTTGAGTCCAAGGCATGACAGAATCAATCACAGGATGTAGCTGATTGCGTTCAATTAAATGTCTAAGTGAATCTAATTTGGCGCGATATTGAGAGGTAATAACAAAATGCACGGTTAAGTTTTTAGCCCATGCTTCTAGTAATGACTGAGGAGTTGCAATATCGACAATGCTGACGAGTCGACCATAGGGGCGGACCACTTGGGGACTCCGCTGAATAGTTTCTCCACCAATAGTGTCTAATAGGAGGTCAACGCCTTTGTCATTAGTTACACGCTGGATGACTTCAACGTAATCTTCAGACTTATAATCAATTGCATAATCTGCTCCTAGTTGTTTGACCAAGTCGTGATTATTAAAACTACAAGTTGTAAAAACGTAAGCGCCTATTGCTTTCGCTAACTGAATGGCAAATGAACCAACGCCACCTGCGCCAGCATGAATCAAAACAGACTCACCTACTTGTAACTGACCTCTAGTCACTAAACAGTCCCATGCTGTCCCCGCAGCCAAGGGAAAACAGGCAGCTTCCAGATGTGATAAGTTTACTGGTTTATGAGCAACGAGCTGCTCATCTGCAACGTGATACTCTGCGTAACTCCCCGATTCACCAAAAAGCTGCGGTGAGTAGTACACTTCATCACCGACTTTGAAAGTTGTGACAGATTCTCCAACAGCTTCAATGACACCGGAGATATCCACACCAAGAATGGCAGGTAACTTCACCAAATTCTGATAGTCTCCACGACGAGTCTGATAATCAACTGGATTGAGCGACGTGGCATGAACTCGCACTAACACTTGATGCGGTTTTGGCTTTGGTTTGGGGACTTCCTGAATCTCGAACCCATTGACACCACCAAACGCTGTTAGGACAGCAGCTTTCATCAACTGCATAGTTAATCTTCCTATCCTCTAAAATTGAGTTTAAAGCGCTCTTGCTTCTCTACTCACCAGTATAGATAAGCGTCCTATGTCGTTACAATACTTTTTCATCTCCTATTTAAGCTGTTAAAGACTTTAAAGATAATGATAATCAAACATAGGGGGAGGAGGTGAGCGTCGCTCACCTCCTCCCCCTACCTTCTACACGATTATCATTCTTAAAAGTGAGAATTTGAGTATTTTAACTGATTGACAAAAGGCACTTTATTCTAACCTCTCACTGATGGGAGCGTTGTAGTAAGCGTTATCTTTTGGGATATGGATTGTATAGCGGTTTAGGCTATTACCGCGAATCTCCTCGATTCCCTCTGCCAAGGCGTCTTCTTCGCTAATATTATGCAATCGTTCAGTGCGAATTTGAGAGACTTTTAAAAAGATTCGGGCTGCATCCTTGGGCATATGGATTGATGGCTTCCAGTTTCCGCGTAACCCCATTGGCGGGTTCTCCTCGCAATAATTCGCTTTGTAAATATAGTCTCCAGAAAGCGTTTGTGACCAGGTTTCCCTTACCCATAGCTCTGTACCCACCTTGCCGTATGGGCATTTTGCATCGGATTGAGATTTAACAATGCGTCTAGTTTGGCTCTTTTTACCCTCTAGAATTGCTCTTACCATTGGGGTTGAAAAGAGAATCGGTTTCTGCTCTTCTGTTGTTATAATTTTCATACTTGCATATTGACTAAAGGCACCCCATGAGACTAATTGTGCGTTTTTGGGGTGCCTTTATTTTAAGATTTTGGCAATTACAAATCAATATTTTCAAGCCTTGAAATCGGTTTTTGTTGGGGCGATTGCGCGGAGCGCAGTGCCCCGAATCGCAATCGCATCCATCCATTTGCTCAAAAAAATATCCCGTGTCAACCACACGGGACGACCCTTCATACCATAAAAAAATCCAAGACTATCAAAGCATTTACTCACCCTTTCGGCAAGTTTCCTCTGAGAAAATGAATCAAAAAAAATACCAAGCTTTATTACTTGGTAGGTCGGATTCTATCAGCGTTTCCCTTCATTAATCTTTTTTTAATCCATCTCGACTCAAAATGCCAAGTATTTCTCAGAGGAAACCTTAAATAGATAAACCCCCTTAAGGTTGCGGTAAGGGGGCTTTGGTAGTACACCATCTTACAGGCAACCAAACTAGCACAGATGGTAAGCTATGGCAACTAATCAAATATAATCTGATACTTTTCACTAAAACTATAGAAAAGCGTACTAATTGCACTGGCAGCCCTTTGCAATTTATCTTCATAAAAATAAAGCTGAAGCGAATCAGGCTGCTTATAAAGTGCGATCGCAGCGGCAATCAATCTCTTATTCTTGCTAGTAAAAATTGGACAAATGCTAAAGTGTGTACTCTGAAAGTCATATACACCGCGCTTAAGTTGCTCCAACACTGGCTTTTGAATTGCGCCACTCAGGCATGAGCCATCATTCAGTTTAGACTGAAATTCCCCTTTTACGCCGTTGAATGCGCGTTCAAACACGTCCAGATAAGAGTACTTGTCTACAGGCAGTGACCAAGCCCAAAACATCAAGCGAGTGTCTTTCACTTCATTGGTTAAAACAATATTATTTGTTGAGTTATCCACCAAAGTCACGAGAAAGCTTGCTCTAACGTTTGGGTCTGATTCCCTTAATTGTGATATCTCTTCATAGGATTGTTTAAAATTCTTGACCACCTCAGTATGAGTGAGCGCTGGCAATTCTACTTGCTTACTTAATCCGATGCGATCGCCTAAAGGTGTATCTTTTATTCCAACAACTATACCTACTACCAGCACTCCTAAAAAAGATAAGCGAATTATCCAGGCAGGAGTGGATAAATTTTGATTAGGTAGAAGAGATTTAACGACGTCTAAAACAGCATTGATAATTTTTTCAACCATGGCAGCACCTGACATTTATGAAAGCTTGAGTTAGCATGGTGTCCAGACCTGAAACTCTTCATAAATCCACCATTAACCCTGAAATTTACTTGCGGCACTTAATCAAGTTTAAGTGCCGCTTTAGTTAGGAGAAATCTATGAACAACGCAGAAGCTCAACAAATATTAGTTAATCGTGGATTGCTCGACCCTCCGGCAGATGGTAAATGGGGCAATCTTAGCAAAAGCGCTTTGATGAAATTTCAAAAGCTCATTGGTGTCCCCGAGCCAGATGGAATTCTTGATGAAGCGGCTAAAACCTCTTTAAGGCTTGCGCCACCATTACCACCCATTGAAGCTGAAGGGCTGATGGAAAAAATCATCAGCTATTACCAAAAGCACAATTATTGGATAGCTCGGGGAAGAGATGTTTTCAATATCGTATATATAGAGGGGATGTACCCAGACGGAACCCTCAATAGTGACCGATTGGACGAGTGGAACGACACCCGCGCTTTATTCCAAGTAGATGATTCTGGCAAGGCTCAAATAGTAGAAGCGTGGGCAGCGACTTGTGAGCCTGGTGCTTACTACACTTACCACCGAATGAATCCAGCGGGAGCCGCCAGGATTCAATTCGGTCAATATTGGGCGTGGGCTGTGGGGATGCATGGGAATTCGCGACCACATGAGGCATTGGTTCAAGTCGCTGATGTCAAAGTTTGTCGAGATGACAACGAGGACGGGTTGCGGATTGGTGATGCGGTCGCGGAGGGTCGTTATGGAGTTAACCAACACGATGGATCTGATATGGATAAAGTTGGTCGAGCGTCTGCCGGATGTCTTGTCGGGAAGCTTATTGAGGGACAGAGGAAGTTTATGAGCCGGATTAAAAGCGATCGCCGATATCAGGCAAGCAACGCTTATATTTTTTGTACAGCGGTGATTCCAGGGGATAAGCTCTAACAATGCAAAAAAACTCAGGCATTCTTCAACACCCGAGTTTAAAAAATGGAAGCAATGATTTACAGCCCACTATAAACGATTGTTTTGCAGTATTCGTTGGGTGCGTGAGCCTCAAAAAAACGAGCGTCAAAACAGTGAACAGTGAACAGTGACCAGTAAACAGTAAACAGTACCAGCCGCCAGTGAGAAGATTGACTTGGGACATCTTGATACTGCGGGTACTTGGTAACTGGTAACTGATAACTGATAACTGGTAACTGATTCGGTCAAACTAAAACAAGCCCCTATAATAAATTAAATCGGCATCTGGGAGAGATACCGATTCGTGGGGTAAGTGGTGATTGATTTACCTAGGAGAACAGGCAAAGCACGATTATAACTCTAGGAAAAGAAAAATGCCCATCACCTTAGATAAACCCACCATCACCAGCTTAAAAACTTACAGAATCATCTCTGAATTTGAATACACCTACTTCGGGTTGCAATTGCTTAAAGACCCAACAAACAGCAGCCAAGATATAGACACAGATGCTTTTGAGGCTGATTGGGGAGTGTCGAACACCAACCTGATGAGATATCTGCAAACCCTGGAGACTCGCAAAGTCTTGAAAATTACCCCAGGACCGGTTCAAGTAACCTGGGATCAAAATGAAACCACAACGATTTCTCAAGCAGAAGTCTTGTCGATGCGGAAAGACGGAATCATCAACTCAACGGCATATGTGTATTACGCATTACTCCTAAATAAAGGTGGCGGATTGGTTCAAGGAGTCGAACCCACCGACTATTCAGTAGCTCCTTGGAGTATCACGCCGTCAACTTTGTTACAAGAATTAACAGCTATTAGCCAGAAGACAAATGAGGGCGGGTCAAAAGTGCTGACGCTTGACTTAAGTAATGTGAGCGTAATCTGGTTAGTCTAGTTCGCGGTGCGAAACGGTAGAAAAAATGAACTAGACTTGGTATTAATTGCTGAGTATCATGAGGATTACCTTTTAAAATTCGATAAT
>NZ_CAWUDP010000214.1:0-5208 GCF_963920835.1 Scytonema sp. PCC 10023 | reverse complement strand
TATACCCTCGTTTAATTTTACCAGAATGTATTAGACCCAACCGAGAACCGCTATATTTGTCTCCCAATATGGGGGTTTACAAGGCGATCGCACTGCTTTGGCGAGGAGAGCGATCGCCTTTTGCTATATAAATACAATATTAATTAATCGATTAATCGTCAACATGATTGCACGATTAACCAATAATATGTTTAGAATAGTGATCGACAATAGGAACGGAAAGATATTATGACAGCAGCGTTAACAGTTATGAAATCTCCCGTTCCTCCCAAGTTCACCAAAAGAGATGAAAGACGGGCTGTGCAAAACTCAAAAGTTAAAATACGGTGCCGCTTACAAGACCTGTTAGACGCTCAAGAAATGACCAGATCGGCTTTAGCGCAAGAAACAGGTTTAACCAGTGCAGCGATTAGGGGGCTTTGCGAAAACACTGCCAAGAGGTATGACGCTGACACTTTGGCTGTATTATGCGACTTTTTTGGGTGTGATCTGGGGGAACTATTTGAGGTTGTGCAAAAAGAAGGAAAAAAAGAGGTAGCATGAGCGCGATCGCCCAATCGCGAATTAACTTAAATTCGGAGTGACTATCAATGTATAACGCAGAACTTCCTGCTAACTTGACTGACTTTGGAGAATTGCTCCGTCGAGTTTTGGCGGGAGAAGAAGTTATTCTTTCTCAAGCTGGTACTCCCGTTGCTCGCATTGTCCCCCTAACTAACCAACCATTACCCCGAATTCCAGGATTGGACCGTGGTAAGGTAGTCATTGCCCCCGACTTTGACGAACCCCTACCGGAGGATGTTTTAAACGATTTTCTTAGCCCCCTAGACATCCAGAATGAAAGTATTACTTGATACCCATGCATTCATTTGGTGGGTTACAGATGATTCCCAACTTTCATCCACGGCTCGCGGTATAATTGCTGACCCAGGTAACGTATTGTTCTTAAGTGCTGCGAGTGCGTGGGAAATCGTTATTAAGGTACGTCTAGGAAAACTAAAGTTACCTGAACCACCAGAAACCTATATTCCAAGTCGGTTGACAATGAATCGACTTGAGGGACTACCGATTCAAATGGTTCACGCTTTACAAGTAACAAATTTACCAGATTTACATCGTGACCCTTTCGACAGGATAATTATTGCTCAGAGCCAAGTGGAAAAAACGCCAATTGTAACTGTAGACAGTCAGATTACTCAGTACCCTGTTGATGTGATTTGGTAATCATATATCTGTACTAACCCGCATTTCTCACAAGTTAAATGATGCTCCTGAAGGGAGCTGCGCTCGGGCGATTGCCATGCAGGGCACTGCGCGGAGCGCAATCGCATTCTGGCACGCTCGCTTGCGCCCAATCGCCCACTTTCCCCCAGAACCAAAAACCTGTTAACTACTTTTAGCGCTCATACTGCGATCGCACGAAGTGCCCGCCAACGCAAAGGCGATCGCGAAGACAGCGCACTGCCCAAAGGGCGATTGCATTCTGGCACTGCGCTCCGCGCAATCGCCTGGTTTCCCCCAGAACTAATTTGAGCAGCGTATACGAAGAGAGCAGGTTGTCGTAACTCATTGCCTCCCTTATGGGCATCGTGTTGAGATACGTGTCAAAACCTGCATTCCGGGTCTGAAATGTTTTGCTATATCTAGCTTTTAGCGATTTCTAATTTCCGACTACCGCAGAGTACAGTACATTCTCTGTGCTTGGTTAGGACAATGCTAGAACAGCAGCACCTTGACAGCAGACAGAAACTAAAAGCCCCTGATACATTACCGAGGGCTTTTATTCGTTGATAGGGCAGATATATTGAATTACTACAGGTATCACTTACAACTTGCCTCTACATTTAGCCAAAGTTGTGTAAATATACGGTTTTATTATGTATAATGTCTGCAAAAGGGTATTAGATGGAAAAAGTTTGGATAACTACCCAAAATTAGGTAATTAGACGGAAATTTTCCGTCTAAGAAATACTTAGCTGGACAGTTATAGTTACGCAATGAGGAGTAACACAACAGATGAATTGGTATCAAAACCCTACAGTCGCTGCAATTATTGGTGGGGTTGTAGGAGCAGTAATAACAGCGGCAGCATCTATATTCATCTGGCAAAAAACAAACCGAGTTAGGCGAGTCGATTGCATTATCAACGATGCATCTTCACTATTGACATTTTCAGATACAATTCGCAGTGAATTAGAGGTTAAATATTCAGGAGAACAGGCAACCTCTGTATTTCTGTTCAATCTCGAAGTTTTTAATTCTGGTAACCAAGCAGTTGGAAATCAACCAGTTCTGATACGACTGGATAACAATGCAAAAATTGTTGGTTATAGCTTAAAGACCGAGCCTGAAGTTGGTTTTGGGAAAATTAGCGAGTTGCAGCGTCAGAATGGCCAACTTGATCTAAGTATTGAACTATTAAATCCAGGAGATCGTGTCTACCTTGAGTTGATCTCTGTAAATAATACATCTGAACTGATTGAGGTATACATGAAAAATGCTGTGATTTGAATCATAATTTGACCAAACGGACAAGATATGGTACAAAACCACTTAGGATAAGATATGCTTCATAACTTGAATAATGAGTTTTTAAATAAAAATGATAATCAGCCAAGGGGTGGAGAGAGGGTTGAGCGACGCTCAACCCTCTCTCATTAAAAGAAAAAGTGAGAGGATGCCTACGGCATCCTCTCCCCCTCCTTCCATGATTATCATTCGCGATAATTAAGAACTCGTACTTTTTCCGACAGCATCTCGTTGAGGTTTGCGTTGTCCGACACGTGTCCCCGACTTTTTCTTGTTGGAAGTGGCTGAAAGCTCTTGTAGGTTCTGGTTGGTGACGTTCGCCCCGATTGTGCGTTCTCCAGACGGGACAACAGGTGTCGCAATTGGATCAGTACTCTCTTCACCAAGCGGCTTCGAGGTCATTTCAGGAGTTGTAGTCGATGCAGTTTTTTTGCGAGTCTGCTTTTTCTTTGGCGCTACTTTTATCGGTGCAAGCTCTTGTGTTTCGTCCGTGTTGTGGGGTGGTGTAGGTATTGCTGGCTTTTTCCGAGTACGTTTTGTGGATGATGGTGACGACTCTTGAGGTTCGTTTGTGGGGCTACCAATGGGCGAGGTTCCATCAGGAACTGCACAGGTCGGTATATCCTTTGAATCCATCCCGATTTGTAGCAAATGCCATAAGTGTTCCCGGCGGCTCTCCATATAACTCAGTTTTTGCTCACCTTCGGTAGCATCGAGAGCCATGCGCTCGCACTGGGCTAAAGTTAAAGTGTGTTCGTGTATTTGTTTTAAGGTTAACGTCACAGAACCGTCATCTAATGCCGCTGCCACGGCTCGAATCAGCCAATCTTTGAGTACTCCAACACAACCAATAGAATGTTCGTAGAAGTAAAGCCAACTCTGCATTAATTCAGGAATATTGGTAGAAAGAGGTACTTGTTTGAGAAGCGCCAGTAACGCCGCTTGAAAATCCAGACGGTCTTTTTCATTTTGGTACAAGTAACGGGGAAAGTGGATATCCAAACCGCGCCGAGATGCCTGACCACTTAAATTCCGGAAATTTAACAGTTCGTAAGTACCAATGAGAATATGTAGCACACCCGTAACATTTGTCATGGATTTAATCCAGTCCAATTGGTCTAAAAGCTTACCAGCACTGCTTCCCGTACCAATCTTCATTAAATGTTGCGCTTCATCCAAGATAACTGCTTGCACACCACGTTTGGTCATTGCCTCTTCCAATGCATGGCGCAGTTCTGGCGAATCATTAAACTGTGCTGTTTTGCTAGGGCGTCCGCGCCCTTTTTTCTCCCATGTTTGCTCGGCGTCAATGTCTATGAGCATTCGACGCTCATAAAATGATTCATCCAAAAGCTTCAATGCAGTACGGTAATAGTCAGTGCGATTAAATACGCCAGCATCTGGTGGTCGTGTTTCTATAAGTAACAAAGGCAATTGAGGTGTATGACCGTTGCGATAGCCGGAATCATTGGATGTTGCATTTGTATCTTTGTTCCCATTTAAGCGTCTGGCAATTTGCCGTATCATGGTCGTCTTACCCACACCGGAAGGTCCATAAACCAATACATGAGCAAATCCCGCAGGTTCTCGAATTGCACGCATTAGATGCATATCAACCTTTTCCAATTGTGGATGATTGACAGCATACTCCTTGAATTGCGTCAGTAATTGAACCTTGGATTTCCTAGGCATTAGCGGTATTCCTCTAATATTGGTAGTTGTGTGATATCCAACTCTTTTACGTTTTGAGAAGACCTAGAATCAAATGCTACCTCTTCAATAGGAGTCGGTGTGAGTTCTTTACGGCTAACTTGGTTTGGTTGTGATACGGCTTGGGAATGACCTGGGCAATTTTCCAGCACAACTTTAGTTTCCAAATCGCGTAACCTTTGCACAAGTATTGCTTCATGTTCTTGAACATTGGCAATGAAGTCAGCTAAACGTTTGGCATTCAAATTATAAGAAGTGGCGCTACGTTTAGAACTTTGTCTGATTTCTTGTGCTGCGACTCGTATTTCTTTTTCACTACGTCCAACAAAAGTACTGTAATATTGCGAGTAACATCTCACCCAGCGTCCGTCAACATAGGCATAAGCTATTCCCATATCAAAAGGGTCGTAACGCACTGGGACATCAGTTTTTTCTACGGTTGGATTGCGGAAAGCATCACTCCAATAGTAAAGATAATTCACTTTAATTCCCTGTCCGGGCTGAATACGTGCCTTACCTTTGGTAGTCCCCGGACGTGTTGTCATCAGAAAATCCTCGTCATAGGCAACACTAATATGCGAGCGTTCTCCGGCGATTGACAATCCTTCGGTATAAACAGCATATGGGGATGCCCCTAACGAGTCATGGTGGTTAGAGTCGTAAATCTCGTAAGCCCATCTGCATAAGTGAGTGTATAAATCTCCCAGATTCCAAACAGCTAACTGTTTTGGGTCAACAGTTTTCGTCAATTGCCTCGGCTGCTTACTTGCTTGGGTGTTACCCAGTAAGTTGTAAATAAACTCAGTATTTGTCGTCCCAAACAATCGTTCAATGACTGAACCAAAGCGGGGTTTTCCACCAGGTCGTATTTTCTTGGTGCAGTGATACCGGGCAAGCAGGGTGTCAAAGTATATACTATGTGTAGGAGCCAGCAATAAGAAACGCTTCGACCAGCAATAAGGATCATTC
>NZ_CAWUDP010000213.1:0-5244 GCF_963920835.1 Scytonema sp. PCC 10023 | reverse complement strand
GTGCGGTTGTGGGATACTCAGGGCAAACAAGTCGCTGAATTGAGAGGTCATCAGGGTGAAGTATACTCAGTAGTAATAAGCACTGATAATCAGAGGATTGTCAGTGGTGGTTCAGATGGCACTGTGCGGTTGTGGGATACTCAGGGCAAACAAGTCGCTGAATTGAGAGGTCATCAGGGTACTCTCTATTCGGTAGCGATAAGCACAGATAATCAGAGGATTGTCAGTGGTGCTTCAGATGGCGCAGTACGGTTGTGGGATACTCAGGGCAAGCTCCTCGCTGAATTGAGAGGTCATCAGGGTACTGTCTATTCGGTAGCAATAAGCACTGATAACCAGAGGATTGTCAGTGGTGGAAGAGATGGCACAGTGCGGTTGTGGGATATTAGATTTGAGTCTTGGCTAAAAGCAGGTTGTAAGCAATTACAGGATCTTCTTGTTTTCAAAGAACTTAAAACTTCTGATGAGAAAGGAGCTAAGGCAACGTGTGAGCCATACCTGCGTTGAGAGCCTAATCTTGCTGTCTTATGAGTGATTCTGCAAGCTAAGGGCTTGATTGCGAACAGTGCAACTGCTTCGGCGATTCTCCCAAACGGAGCCGAGCCCTTGCGGGCGAGCGCACGGAGCGCAGTGCCAGACGCGATCGCAGCACTACGCTAAAAATTACACCACTTTATTCTCGGATAAGTTTAAAATTTCTTAAAGATAGTTCTGTTTATCAAAAGCTTAAAGCAAGAAAGAGACGTGAAGTTAACCACGTCTCCAGGTGATGGAAAATTAATTTATGCAAGCCGTTACGCTACATCTGCCACCAACAAGCCATTAACAGCGATGATAATTATCTGTGCCTTAAAAGGAGTGTCACACAGAGGTCTGACATCACTATTAACAGGTTGTGCTACCCATTTACCCTCCAAATTTTGGTAAAAAGTTCCGAGTAGATGGGAACCGTTCCAAACTCGATACAGTTCTCCCAGTTCATCTGGTACTGAGTCAATTTCAATTTCTGGTGCTACCGTGTCGGCTAAATCGTCAATATGTTCCTCAAACTCTGATTGAGCCGAGGCTTGGTCATCGAATTCTTCTTGTACAATCATCATGAGTAACCTCGTTAACGGGGTTTAACAAAAGGCGATCGCATTTCTCTTGGCGGAGGGCGATCGCCTTTTTGATTTCATAAAATATATTAGTTACTTTAGTAGCTAAAAATCAAGAAAGATGTCCAAAACTTTAATGAGTCACTTCCACCGTACTAAGGAAATCGCTTACAGATATACCCAAGGCAGTGCAAATAGCTTCTAATACTTTTAAAGAGACGCTTTCAGACTCGCCATACTCTAGTTTTTTCAGGTTCTGATGGGAGCATTCTCCACCTATGGCAGCAATTTCATCAACCAGTTTCTGCCGTGATTTTTTCCCGCGCAATCGCTTCAAGACCTGTGCCTTTTCTTTATTCCAAGCAACAGATACAACATCTGCAACATAAATATACATTCTGGTTTCTTTTTCACCCTTGTTGCCCATATAATAGCTACAGCAGTAAACAAAAGATAAATTTTTGAGCTACTACAGTTTACAAATTATGAGGATTTAGGATAAAAGCGATCGTCCGAAGGACGCGGCTTCGCCGATCGCACCAGAATCGATTTAGTTTGTTGAGTTCCCCATTGTTCTCACTGGGAAGTATTTAAAACTTGCCTATGTTTGGGCTGCTCAATGAACCCAACAAAGCAAAGAGAGTAGATGTAAACAAGAAGCTTTGGTAGTTTTTGACGCTAACTACGAAAAAACGTATTCATTGACGGCTGATGCCAAAAATATTGAGTGTTACATAACAATTATTTTCCTAACAAAAAATAAAATAAAGGTAGCTGTCGTGCCTTGGGAGATGAGCAACAAGTACAGCAACAAAACATATGGCAGGAGAAAATTACTGTTTCCTATAACCCGATTGCAGGGATTAAGCTACTAAATGCAGAAGATGAATACTCAGCTTGAAACCACCCTTGAGCATTATGCAACCGCACTTGAGAAACTGAAACCAGATGAGTCTGCAATTGAGGTGGAAGAAGTTTTGCGTGTGTTAAATGCACGGGATGCTGTACAGGCGGCTTTAAAAGAACAAAAGAGCATTCCTACTTGCAAGTTACAGAAAGTTATCCAATTAGACACTGCACTCCGGGAAAATGCAGTATTGATAAACAAAAAAATCAAACCAGAACAATTTACACAATGGCGTGAGAGCATCCAACCGAGTGCAGAAGCTTGGTGGTGGAGGTTAGATTCTCTTGCACCTCCCCATCCTTGGGATAATTTGGATTGGTTGTGGAAATTGCTCTATCTTGCTGGCTGGACTGCGAATATCAGTTTACTAGTAAATATTGCGACTCGCTTTCTGGGGAGTGGAGGAGTGGGGTTATTCGGGGCTGCTGCTGTAACTTTACCCAGTATCCTCACTTTACTTCAAGCTAGCAGTGAACTCACCAAAGCGGGTGAAGAAGGGTTTGAGAAATTACTGGAAAAACTGAAAATTCCCAAACATTACAAGCAAGAGGTTAAATTGGCTTCTACTCTGGCGATGTCAGGAATTCTCATCAGTTTTTGGTTCGCTTTACCTGCAATTTCTGACATCTACAACCGCAATGGACTAAAAAATCACGACGAGAAAGATTTAGGTGCGGCAGAACAAAATTACCAAAGAGCAACGTCGCTGAACGCAGATAATGTTGAAGCGCATTACAATTTGGGGAATCTCTATGAAGATTGGCAAGATTGGGAAAAAGCCAAAAAGCAATACCAAATTGCAGTAGCAGGGGGTTTACCAGATGCATATAACAACCTAGCTCGCTTGTATATTCGTGAGAAAAAATATCCAGAAGCAGCTTCTTTGCTTGCAAAAGGTCTGGAAATAACTAACACACCTGATTATAAAAAGTTGGAAGTTAGATATAGCCTGTTTAAAAACCTGGGATGGGTTCGATTCTCACAAGCTAGGTATACAGAAGCACAAGAAAAACTGAAAGTAGCGATAGATATTGCTAACAGACCTGAGGCTCAAAAGTATATCACTAACCCTGGTGCAGCACATTGCTTGTTGGCACAAGTTTTGGAAAAGCAAAAACAATCAACAGCGATCAAACAGTGGCGGAAATGCGCTGACCTCGGTTCTATACTCAATCCTGATGAAGATACATGGTTGCATTTAGCACGAGGAAAATTACGCAAGGCAGGAAAGTGATGGAGCGATACCCAAAAATAAACAAACTAGTTGTCATATTTCTCAGTGTACTTTTAGTTAGCGTTGCAACACCAGGATTGAGCCAGCAACATCAACAACAGGGACTTAATTTGATTTCTGAGATTAACGGAAAAGTCGAAATTAAGAAACCTGAGTGGAAAAGCTACCAGCCAGCAAATCTAGGCGACTTACTTAACGCCTCTGATAAGTTACGCTTGGCACAAGGCGCATCAGTGAAAGTTCGTTGCGATAACTTGGGTATTTGGAATCTAAACTCTTTTGGCGAATTTGAGGTTTCCAAGGGCTGTTCATCAACAACAAGATCGGTTCTCAGAAGACAAGATAGCAAGACCAGTCCTACTCGTGCTGGTAATGACCCAACAATTCCCTACCTCATTAGTCCACGAAATTCTGCAATTTTAACTCGCCAGCCGACTTTACGTTGGAATCCGGTAGCAGGTGCAACCAGCTATCAAGTGCAAGTCTTAGGACCTGGTGTCAATTGGTCAACCCAAGTTAGCCCGCCCCAAGTCGTTTATTCTGGAGAGCAACCCTTGAAAGCTGGTTCGCGTTATTGGGTAAATGTTACTGCTAATAACGGTGCATCCAATCAGAAAGAAGAGGGGCGTTTCCGGGGATTTTCTGTGTTAAGTGAGGCGGATAGCCAAAGGGTAAATTCTGAGATTCAAAAGTTACAACAAACCCTTTTAGACAATGAATCACAAGCTTTGGCGTTGGCACATTTGTATAGAAGCAATGATTTAAATGCTGATGCAATTGATTTGTTGGAAGGATTAGTTAAAAAAGGCAGCCAAAGCAGTGCTGTTTACCAACTTTTAGGAAGCACTTATCAGCAAGTAGGTTTAAATCAGTTGGCGAAGGAACGGTATTTAAGCGCACTCCAACTGGCAAAGGCACAAAAGAGTTTGGCAGGGGAAGCAATGGTTCAAGCCAGCTTGGGGGAAGTGAATGAAGCCTTAGACGAGTTAAAAGAAGCACTGAAGTCGTATCAGGCGGCGCAGGGTAGTTACCAGGCGTTGGGAGATGAAGGAAAGGTAAGGGAATTACAGCAGAAATTGGATGACTTGAAAGGGAGGATTTCCTAATGGCTAAGTTAAAAGTCAAACAGGCGATAACTTTGGCAACATTGCCTTTAATAGCTGGGTTGTGGGTTTTGATGCCAAAGTTAGTAGTTGGGCAAGTAACTCCCCCAGCTCTAACGGCTCAGTCTGAGAAATTAGCACAAGCAAAACAACTTAATGAGCAAGCAATTAAACTCTATCAAGAAGGCAAATATCAACAAGCGATTCCTTTAGCAGAGCGTGCACTGGCTATTCGCACGAAAGTACTAGGCGAACATCCGGATGTGGCAGAAAGTTTGAATAATCTGGCATCGCTGTACCAAAATCAAGGACGCTACAGTGAAGCCGAACCCCTACTTCGCCAAGCTCTGGAAATGAGAAAACGCCTGCTGGGGGAACAACATCCCGATGTGGCACTAAGTTTGAATAATCTGGCAGGGCTGTACGACACTCAAGGACGCTACAGTGAAGCCGAACCCCTGTATCGCCAAGCTCTGGAAATGAGAAAACGCCTGCGGGGGGAACAACATCCCGATGTGGCACATAGTTTGCATAATCTAGCAGGGCTGTACCAAAATCAAGGACGCTACAGTGAAGCCGAACCCCTACTTCGCCAAGCGCTGGAAATGACAAAACGCCTGCTTGGGCAACAACATCCACAGGTGGCAACTAGTTTGAATCTTCTGGCTTTTGTGTACAAAAGTCAAGGACGCTACAGTGAAGCCGAACCCCTGTTTCGCCAAGCGCTGGAAATGACAAAACGCCTGCTTGGGCAACAACATCCACAGGTGGCAACTAGTTTGAATCTTCTGGCTTTTGTGTACAAAAGTCAAGGACGCTACAGTGAAGCCGAACCCCTGTTTCGCCAAGCGCTGGAAATGACAAAACGCCTGCTTGGGCAACAACATCCACAGGTGGCAACTA
>NZ_CAWUDP010000212.1:0-5299 GCF_963920835.1 Scytonema sp. PCC 10023 | reverse complement strand
TAGGCTTTAATCTCGTTGCTCAATCTACGGCGACGGAATGTGTTTCTTAAGAGTCAACGCCAGTTTGTCTCCTGCCCCTAGTTCAGATTCAATCCGGCTCATGGCATTCTCAACTTCCGAGCGAACGCCAAGAGCTTCAGCATCGTGAAACCAGAGATGATATCCAATTCGATATAGCAGCCAGCATTTTTCTGTTGGGGTCATGTTCTGGAATTGGTCGCCGAAATACTCGACCATTTGGTCAATTAAGCTTCCATCAAATGGGGTGTAGTTTGCGTAGTATCCTACTGGTTTCGACATTGTTGTAAAATCCTTAATGTTGTGTATTCTTCATTGGCGGAGATGCACCCAAGGCGATCGCTCGTTTCTCAGGCAGGCGATCGCTTTTAACTTGGTAAGTTTCCTAATAAATCAAGCGCTAATTGCAAATCTCTGATTTGCTCGAGTGAGCAGCGGGTTAGATAAGCTATCAGCGCCTTGTGTTCGCACTGCTCTCCCTCAAAACTGCCCTCTGCGACCAACTTGAAAAAATAGAAAGGACTCCAATCATCCTGGCTTTGGATGGAAATCATGAAATTAAGCTGAGACTGGGTAAAAGGCATATTCTTCCTAAAACAAACTTTGTTGAATCGCTGTCTCAGTCACTATGGCGTGGTGCTGACGGTACAGCCCAGGAACTTCGTAAACTTTGCGTAGCACCTTGTCTCGATTCAGCCTCAAATCAGCCGTCTTGCGTTGCGCTGGCAGCGGTCGAAATAAGTATTGTGTGTGTTTGATGCTGCCCTCTGAGTAGAGGTAACGGTAGAGTGTCCCATTAATTTGAAAGGTCTTTGATTGGGTCAATAAGGTTGGGCAAGTAATTAGCTGTAGGTCATTCACCACGAAACGCCTCCAAGCTAGCTAGATTCAGTGCTTGCACCTGTTGCCAAACTTTTCGCTGCACCTGGATTTTAGAAAGTGCAAGGCTCACCCTGCGCTTGGTTTGTCCCTCTGCCCATCTCCAAAAGTTGTATTTCCTCCCGGTCGTACCTGAGTAGTGCCATTCACCACGCTCACCTTGGATCAGGTACTGCCCATCAATGGTCAAATCTGCAATATCAAACATTAATTTCTCCCTGTAGCGGGTTATCTAACGGTTGTTCAGTAAAGAGTTCGTCAAAGGATGGAATTCTGCATCCCATCTCGGAAGCCGCTGGATTGTCCAACAAGCTGAAGTCTTCATACACTTGGGATAATTGGGTTAAAAAGTGCAGGCAATCGGCTTGTGTAAAATCTAACCCTACTAGGAAATCTTCATTCTGCATCTGGGCGTAATCTTCGTTTTGGGCTAGAGCATCCAGTATTTCTTGTGCCTGTTGAATTAATCGCTCTAAAGGGGCGCTGTTTCTCATTGCCACACTCCAAACTCGTTACTCAGGACATTAACCAAACTGTCATTAGGGCTTGGGTTGCTTACAGTGGTGGAGTCGGCTACTGTAGGCTGCTGTGCTATGAGCCGTTTATGCTCTCGTAGTAAGTGGTTTACTACTTCTGTGGCATCCTCACACCCCATCTGCTGCCCAATTTGGATGACCCAATCGTGTAAGTAGGGACGGATAGACACTCGCATCATTAGATACCTCCTTTAACTGAATGTTGAGCAATGAGAAATAACCCGCGACTATTTGCCACTTGAGCATCTAGCAGAGTGGCTATACCGTGTTTAGCCAATAATTGATTAATTCCGGGTAAGAGAGAACCGCCACCAGTAGCGATAATGGATTCGCATCTTGGACGCCAGGGCGCAACAGGTTTAAGTGCTGGCGTTAGTACTGTTCTCACCCACACTGGTAATTGCTCGTGGTAAATTTCTCTGAAGTTCCAACCACTACAGCCATAATCAAAAGTTCCGTTTTCGATGCCTTGCCGGATAACTGCTCTGTCACCTTCCGCCCCTAAACTTGCTCTTGTGCTGGGGTGTCGTGCTAGAGCTTCTACCAGTTCCCTCACTCCTCCAGGGTGAATTGTGCGCGATTGCTTCACCAACTGCGTACCAGAAAAGACAGCGGTGATTGTGGTTCCAAAGCCAAGGTCTATGAGGATGGTTTGACTTTGAGGCTTGAGGATGCCAACCTTGAGCGCGTTGACAATGGTTCCTCGCCCTTCCTCAAATACGCGAGCGCTGACATTAACCGTTGTTTCCCGTCCGTTCAGTTCTACAACATGGGAACCATCGAAGGATTTTTTCAAGCGATCGCCTAAAATTTCTGCATCTTGAATTGAGAGCGATAAGGCAATATTCCAAACTGGTTGGTGTGGAAGTCGTTGCAGGCATCCAAGAAAAGTTTGTAAGCCCAGTTCGACTTTGCCTAACTTCTCGTCAACGATGCGTTGATATGCCAGCGGGGATTCTAGGTAGGCAGCATCACCTGTTACCCAACGCTTGCCTTTTAGGTCGGTGCGGGTTCCGTCCAAGTATTCGATGATGTTTGGGCTTTCACTGGCTGAGCGTAATTCTAGGTAGTAGCTAGGGGATATAATCACTCCGTCGCTGTGGGTGAGTTTGCTGAAACCATTGCCTCCATCAAAGCCCAATGGTGTGAGCTGCCCTATATTGCCAGGGCTGGCGTTTGCTGGCGGTATTACAATCATTCAAAATTTCTCCTGAGTGTTTGGGAATTGCGTTCTTTGAGCCACTGCTGATTTATATGTGCATGAAAATTTAGCAGATAGCAGACGTTGCCATCTCTAGCAGTGGTTGTCTTTTGCGGTTATGGTGATAGGATAGCGTTATGCCGCTAAAACGGCAAGTAGGCAATACTTAATTTCCTCTTTAACGCAATGCCGCTATAGCGTATCGTTCCCAAAGTTGGCAAGCTATAGAGGTAAGGAGCTAAAGGGGAATATCGCTATTGTCTGCCGAAGATGACGTTAAAAACGTGAAGGTATCAATTTATATGTCGGAAGATTTGAGGGCGCGGTTTAAATCTGCTTGCGCCTTGCATAGAAAAAGTATGAATGAGGTCTTAGTAGAGTTTATAGAGGACTATCTAGAGGAGAATGAGCGACCCGCACCTAAGAAAGACAAGGGGGCGGCATGACTCACGACGGGCAACAAAACAGGTTAGACCAGATTGAAGCGATACTGCTGCAAACTGCTCAACAGCAGCAAACTAATACAACAGCGATCGCACAACTGACAGCCAAAGTTGACGGGCTAACAGAGGAGGTTGATAGCCTGCGCGATATTGTGATGCATTCAATCCAAAATGCTGAGAGCGATCGCGAAGTGTTCCAAGCTGAGATTCGGCGGATTTGGGAATACCTGCTGGGGCGGTCGGGTAATGGGAGGGGTGAGGAATGACGGCTGACGGAGGACAAAACAGGTTAGACCGGATTGAAGCGATACTGCTGCAAACTGCTCAACAGCAACAGACTAATACAACAGCTCTAGCTCAACTGACCGAACAGCAGCAAGTTAATACAACGGCAATCACACAACTGACCGAACAGCAGAGGCAAATGCAAGCGGCTATTACTCAGCTGACGGCAAAAGTTGATGGGTTGTCTGAACAGTTAGAAGCAAGTTTTGCTGATATAGCGGTAACAATTACACGACTGGGTGAGGAAGCGCACGAAGATAGGCAACTTATAAAAGGCATTCAGCTTGAAAATCGGCGCATTCTTGAATATCTTTTTGGACAACAAAGAGGAGGTGGCGAAAATGGACAAGCTGCAAGTTAGTTTATTCTCAACAACTTGGGCTTATTGCTGTGCCAATTACACACTTGCTTGCTGTGTCAGTGACACACTCTTTGACGATTAGTACTTTTTTACTACAAAAGGAGAAATTCCCCTTCCCACGCTGGTCAAGAGCGGTTAGAATACCGATTTGTACCCCTTCGGTGCTGTCTTATTAGGTACGACATCTGAATCGACACCGATTTGATTGCTACCGTATCTGAGTTGACTTTACAGAGGACTATGGCGAACCAAACAGCAAAACCAACTTCGCTTCGCCTTGAAGCAACTACTAAACTTTGTTGTAGCGACTTTCAGCGTCTAATTCGGTTGGCGCAAGTGCAAGGGCGTCCGAGGGGTGCTGTTGTCCGGAGCGCTCTGCTCCAATATTTAGATTCTTTTGAGGAAGCGGAAAATTTAAAAGCCGCGAGTTGACTATAAAAGTAACTCGCGGCTTTATTCTAAAAAAAAGGCGATCCAGTCAAAAGCCCCCGTAACCCGTCCGCGTTGCTTCAACAACGCTACGGTCCAGTCAAACAAAAGACCAAATCAACCGTTATATCACAAAAAAATCTAGATATATATTACCAACAAGAGTTAGCTGATTTCTGGTCGTTTCTAAATTTATTCAAACGGGGGCTTGGCTGGGTTGCTTCAATCCAAAGTGAGGCAATTAAAGATGACCCTGTTATATCACAAAAAAAGTTTATCATCCAGTCCATTAGCACACGAAGTATTTCCTAATACTCCCAGCGGTTGCCCGTCTTGTGGATGCTCTAGCCTTAACTTTATCCGGTTGCAGCCTCCTTCTCCGCACTATGGCTGTTACAGATGTGCTGGCTGTGATTGCTTTAGAGGTTGGGTGCCAAAGCCAGAAACGAAGCAACGACGGGAAGAACTTAACTGCGCGATCGGACAGCTGCTGGGATCGCCACATATTAGCGAGTGGGAGCGAGGGTTTTTAACCAGCATCAAAAACCAGCCGAAACTTTCTCCACGCCAGCGTGAGATTTTGAGCCAAATTCAAGCAAGAGTAGGAGGTCAGGGCTAATGGTTGCATCAGTTCACTCTACCCCTCCTCGTAACGTCCGCGAAACAATCTCTTGGTTACTGCGGCTTGGTCGTCCACCTCTTCCAGAATGCCCGATTGAAGCAGCCAAGCGGGGCAAGCAACCCAAACAACCATGCTTTCTTGACAGTAAAGGATATCTTCAATCGCTTGATTGGAAGCAGTGGCAGCAGACTCAGCCAATCAAAGAAATATTGGATAGCTGGTTCTGCAATTCCAAAACGGGCATTGGAACATTAGGCGGATGGAATGGTCAGCACTGGCTCGGTTGGATTGACTTTGACCAAAAAGATTTTGCAAGTCCTGACGAGTGCGATCGCATTATAGAAGAATGGCAGCAGCAGTACCCGTTGGCACAAGAAGCTCCGATGTTCCGTACTCCCAGCGGTGGTTATCGCTTCTTGGTGGCATTCGACACAGAACCAGAAAACTTCAAGGCAAACAGCGGATTTAGTCTTAGCTCTTAAGAAACACATTCCGTCGCCGTAGATTGAGCAACGAGATTAAAGC
>NZ_CAWUDP010000211.1:0-5555 GCF_963920835.1 Scytonema sp. PCC 10023 | reverse complement strand
TACGGTTCTAACAGAGAGGGACGGGGGATAATACCCCCTCTCGACTCTACCCAAATTGCAGCCGGGTAATGACTGGTATGAGTTGGTTGCAATGGGCAACACAGGTGACTTTTACGAGTTGCACCTAAGCCCATATGAGGTTACTTGCACTTGCCACGCATACTCAGGAATTAAAAAAGCTTTTGAACAAGATGCGATCGCCAACAATCATCTGATTAACAATCCAATAGCACTGGGACAAATACCCGATAAACACGTATTTGCAGTGTGGAAATACCTAGGCGCGGAAAATCAGCGTCAGTATGAATATCAATTTGCAGAACGCCGCGACCGCTTTTTAGAAGAATCAAACCAGCGATTGTGGCGCTTTGACATCGAAGAACACGAAGAAGAATTCCCAGAGTTTTGAAAACTAAAGCAAGAGAGAGGTGCAAGTAGTCCGACCAAAGATTTCTTTCCTCTCTCCTTATCCCTCACCAACAGCGAGAGACACTACTATGTATAACACTTTTTCAAAGATTTACGACTGCAGCTACCTCAGCCGAGGAATGATTTATTTCATCAATGGCACTTTTTATCGCTTCCTGTACACGAACGACAGCGTACGGACTCAATACTTTTTTGAGCCACTGCCCGGACAGAGAAAACGAGCAGATTTGAAATTGAATCAGAAAAAGGTTCGCGCGATGGTGCATGAGACTGGAATTCGTGCAATGAAACACCTAGCTGTCGGACAAAACGCAATACAGTTAAGCCTGTTTTAATGAAGAAATGCAGCGCTACGCGCTGCACTTCCTTCTTGTTGATTGTCATTTGCGACGGCGGCTATGTGATGTTATTCCTCTTAGAAGAATTTTTAAAAACTTTTCCCTGGATGAGTCGCGGCACGAAGTTCGGAGGCGGACGCCACCACACTATATATAGATAGGGATTTCACGAGTAAACGCCTGGTGTGGTGTGCGGCAGCCGCAGACGAGTGACCGCGCCAACCGAATGAAGTGGCGAACGGATTTACAGATCAACTTCGACGACTCGTGAACAACTTCCCCCATCAACGTGCTAGTACGCGTGATGTGCAAGAGTAAGCGTGATTTACTTTTTCACCATCTTTTTTGCGAGTGGGTCAACGTGAATTATGTCCTCACTGGTCAAAGTGGATAATGCCGCGACTGGTTCATGTGGGTAATGTCGTCACTAGTCAACGCGAAGTTGATTCTTAAAGGAAAATGTAGCACCAATTATGGGAAATCCCATATCGGCAAGAAAATAAAAAAATAGGTGATCGCGTTCTCTCAAGCAATCACCCAGGCTATTTACCTCGTCAAACTACAATTCATTCAAAAAGCTGGGAAAAGTTTTTAAAAACTTTTTTGTACACCTCGTTACCTTGAAAACAATAGAGAATAATCACGCTTCACGGTGTAGTTCAAGTCTCAATCGTCCTCCTCCGCTTGTGTCCACAAGGAAATCAGCTATCGTATTTAAAAATTTCGGGATTGAGTTTGTAGAAAAAATTGGTTCATTAATAATCACCTTTATGCTCCGATCTTCTCCAAGCAGCAAATAAATAAGCTGTGCTTTTCTTTGAGTGTCTAAGGCTTGGCAATGAGCAACGAGTCCCTGGAAGTCGTTCTCTGTCATGGATTTATTTTTATTTTTATAAAGTAAATGCCACTCTATGCTGGCATCGCCTTTAGAAAGTGTCTATGGGTAAAAGACCCACCCCGCAATTTTGCCCTGCCTGTCATGGGTCGCGGCTGTCTATCCATAAAATCCCTTAGCAGTACCGCTAAAAATCAATACTTTAAGCCTTGTGTTTCTCATATTTCCTTCTAAAGAACGATTTACCCTTATACCGGGATTACCTCTTTATCAGATGGCACGAGCTTTCCCGCTATCTTTGAGCAGTTGGTGACATCTTTTTCTAGAGATGCAGCAACTAAGCGTAGAACTTCTGCTTTTTCTTCTTGGCTTGCTTCCATCAAGAAAGCTTCTACATCTCTAGTGCGTGGATGCAAGATTTTATAGAAATAATCACGCGCTTCAGCAGGTAGTGCATCTAGTAGTCGCTCTAAGGTATCTGTTTTCATCTCGTTCTTGCCAAGGATAAAGGTCGAGATAGTCTGGTTGCTGATGCCAGTTTTTTCAGATAGCCACACCCCCTTTATCCCAAAATCCTGCATGGTTTTTTGCAAAGCTCTATTAAATTTTTTCATGAGTATAATGTAAGTTGATATGGTATGCTTGGGAGCGTAAGCTTAATTTCTAAGAGGAAATCAAAGAAGTTAAGCCTGCGCCTATGCTATCACAAAAAACAAAAACCCCAACGTTTGTCGGGGTTTCAAAGGTTCGTCAAAATTAATTACCGATATTATGACAGAAAACTCTTCAGGACAGAGCTTTTATCCACTCACTACATTCATTTCAAGGAAGCTTTATAAAGCGAAGCTTTCTGCTGGTAAATGGCGGCTATGGACTTATTTTAGCATAGACCCTTGGGGCAATCACTACGCTGATTTGCCTGATACCCCGCTGATTTTTTCTGAAATCAGTATAAATAAAAGTACTTTTTGCAAGGCGATCGCTAAGTTTCAGAAGCTTAAATCGCAAGAATTGTTTAATATTGACGCTGCTTACTTGGCGTTTAACCTCATTCTAGCTGGCGAGGAGCATGAGTCATGAGTCAAGGGCAAGCGCGGTCTTTTGTTCAATTAGACGATTCTATTGTAGAAATCCTGGCGAGTGACCAACTAACTAAAGCTGATCACCGCCTGTTTTGGCATTTATTTTTGCTCGACCGATGGGGCGATCGCTTTGTAGAGATGCCGTCTCAGTCTGAACTTGCACTACAGCTAGGTATTCGCCGCGAAACAATTAATCAATCCCAAGCTAAGCTGCAAAGTCTGGGATTATTTGATTTCAGGGTGAGCAAGTGGAAAGCAAGAAACCTTGTCGCACCTAGGTCAAATGCTACACCAGAAAAAACTCACACGGTGTTAGATTTTTCTAACAGCGAGTTAGAAAATTCTCACAGCGAGTTAGAAAATTCTCACAGCGAGTTAGAAAATTCTCACAGCGAGTTAGAAAATTCTCACAGCGACATATATATAGATCGCGCGCGCGATCAGACTGTTCAGAGTAATACAGACTTAAGAGAGACAATTCCAGAAGAGGCAGACGCGCCACCGCCATCTCCACCCCCCTCCACTGAAGTGCTAGAAGTTGAAATTGTCGGAGAAGAGAGCCAACCCACAGCGACCAGCGAAGGTGACCAATCCACAGCTACCAGCTTCGTTGTCAGCGAAGATGGGACTTGCTCAATAAATGCGATCGCCTTCGGAGAGGAACAGTCTACCCCGCCGCGAGACGCTACGGGTCGGTTAGTAAAACTGCGAGAGATAGAAAAACTGAGTGCCATGCCTCAAAACTTTCCCTGGAAAGAGGCGGATGGTGTCTCTTTCCGAGCAGAGATGATAGACGCAGTGTATGAGGCAAACCGTACCTGGTACTCGCTACCTAATGGGCAGAAGAACAAAGTAGCAATCATTGCCAGGTTAAAAACACTCGAAAAAAATCTAAGAAAATTAGACGAAGGGGCAATCACCTCTTGGAATACCTTGCAAAGCTACTGGGAGTCAGCGGTAACTTTTCTCCCAGAAGTGCAGCAGGTGAAGCAGGCTTTTGAGGACAAGGAACGCGAGGAAGCCAGAGCGAGACGAAAAAACCACAGGATTAGATTTACGGCATAAGGGGAGGGAGTAAACATATATGCCAAGCGATGCAGTTTTTGAAAAGTGCATGGTTGCTTTGCAATCGTTTTATGGTAGTACGGTCATTCTTGACGGGGGCATTATCGAATCAGTTTACTACCAGGGAGTTGAGAAGCTATCAGATGAGGAGCTAGAGACAGCGATCGCAACCTGTATCAAGAAGAAGTCAAGAGCCTACGGCTACTTTCCATCAGTGACTGATTTGCTTGAGTATGCAGGCTACGACCCTGAAAGACCACCCGGTGAAAATTTTATGGGACAACAGCCAGCGAATTATCTTGCATTGCGCTCTAGTGAAATGGTGGCTGATGAGATGTCTCCTGAACAAAGGCAAGTAATGATTCAGTGCATAAGACTTGCTGCCGAGAAACGTAGAAAGAAGAAATTTAGAGATAAAAGTTTCACCTCAATTGGCGAAGTGATAGACCCTAGTGTTACCCGCAAGGCTTTGCTAGAGGACATGAAAAAGTATCTTAACTCTGGCTTGGACGAGCTGCGCCAACGGGCAATTAATTGGGCATCCAACCCAGAAAACGGCTGTGAGTTAGTGCGGGTAGACGGGCGCGTAGTTGATATCCAGGAAGTTGATTTTTGATTGACGAGGTGTGCTGTGAAAGAAACATTACAAAAATCTCGCTACCCTTGTTGGCTTAGTCCGGCACAACTTCATGAGGCGCAAGCTTTAAGAGACATGGGCTTTCGTTACTGCGGGGATGCTGATGAGTATTGCATTGGATATTTAGTAGGCTCATGTGGATACTGGAAGTTTTACACCTGCGATGGGGAAATTGCTCTAGATGCTATCTGCAACGGCGCATTTTATTCACTCTGCTTAGAGGACAATCCCGCTGCCATTGAGGAGGATGATTTTTTAGAAAAGCAACTAGCCCTCATGAAGAAAATGCTGAGGGCAGCCCAGCAGGAATATTCCCGACCGCAAGGAATTCAATTAACGCTTTTCTGATTTAGCTTTTTAGCTTTTTAGCTTTTTAGCCAGAAAACAGGAATTGAGGTAGACGACACTACCCAATCCTGATCAAAAACCTTATCAAATTCCTTACCAAATTCCTAACATGAGTATGGAACTTTTCGACACTAACCAGTACATCACTGGTACGGCATACGACTTTGAGTTAAATTCCTCTGAGAAGAAAGGCAAACAGCCCATCTACGACCCTGCCTGGGAAGATGGCAGCGCTTTTCCAGGAATTGAAGATAAGGCTGAGAGGTGGGAGGTAGGCTCACGCATTTCAGCCCCCAACGGTGGAACCATTGAGAAGGTATTACGGGGAAAATATGTAATTCGCTGGGATAACGGCTTTGACGCTGAGTACACATCAAAGCAAATCAAATCGTATGGCTATCAAATTGAACCAAAACCAGAAAGCGATTCTCCAGGGGAAACGCTACAAGAACGCCCTAATGATGATGACCGATGGAATCCTGACCACTTCGACCCAAGCCCAGCACATAAGGCGGACGGGAACCAGCTAACTATTTTTCTGGAAACTGGCACCGAACCACCAGAGCCAGACGATTTTAAAACAGTTGCAGAATACGAGGAAGCGTGGAAGCAGTGGGAGACGTTAAGCAGATTGACTTGTGCAGTGGTGTTGGCGTCGGGTTCCCCCTTGCCGGAATCCAAACAGGAGGTTTTCAACTCATTGGACTTGCAGAAATCGACGATTACTGCTCAGACATCCTCAGTAAAAGATACCCAGGAATCCCCAACTATGTGTAGGAGCCAGCAATAAGAAACGCTTCGACCAGCAATAAGGATCATTC
>NZ_CAWUDP010000210.1:0-5640 GCF_963920835.1 Scytonema sp. PCC 10023 | reverse complement strand
TTTGAGAGGATTTCAGCCAGTTGGCACAAGGTGACAGCTTCTCTAGCCTTACGCCCATTGGGACAAAAAAATGAGCCAAGCCTTATTAACCCTGCGACTAACGACCACGATCTACGAGTCAACCATGAAGGCTTGGCTCCTAAATCCAGTCGGAACCCCGGTAAGGCGTTGTTCCCAGGAAAGCGCGGTATTACTGAGCGCCTCACCCGGTTTGGGGCTGAGAAGATTCTGAAGAATGCCTGCAAGCGTATTGGGTTAGTTGGTGTCAGTACTCACAGCTTTAGGCGGACAGCGTTAACGCAGATGTGTAGCGCTGGTATCCCATTACGGCATATTCAAGAAATCAGCGGTCACAATGACTTGGGGACGTTGCAGCGATATTTAGAAGTGACCCCAGAGCAAAGGAAGAAAGCTGTTTCAGTGATTGGGTTTTGAAATTCAACCTCTCTACACCCAAATATCCCACTAATGCTCACTGTACAAGTACTAGTGGGATATTTTAGGAGCAAAAACAAGTTGTGAGACTGATTACAGAGGACGACTCTTCATAGCCCAATGTATTTTTTCAAGGCTTCTTCTTGTGTTTTCCCACCAATCTCTTGTGACAAACTCATTTCTACTTGCATCTTCTAGTTCGTCCGCTACATATTTGCATTCTCTAACAGCTTTTTCTTTATCATTAGACACTTGAGCATCCTCAAGAAATCTTAAATGATTAGGTAATTCTGTTTTCATGTCTTTTGGTAGTTGGGAGGACACTTTATTAACCCGATTAGTAACGTTTTTAATTTCAGCACGTACTTCTTCCTGGGTTAGTTCCTCAAAAGATAAAGCATCCGGTGGATACCATTTTGTATCCCCGTTATCTAAACTTATTTCCACTTTTTTTTGTATTATGCCATCATCAATGGTTTTTACCTTGCCGTGTTCTTTACCTACAAACAATGTTTGTACGACCACTCGTTGACCTTGTTGAAATCTACTCATAATTGGTAGCACACTTAGGTTTAATTACCATGCGGTAGATACATCATCGTCTAGCGTCATTCCGTATTTAGCTCATTATTGCTCACTGTACAAGTACTTACTCGTGCAATTTATTTTAGAACCTTGTGTGATTCTCGGCATGAGTGCAGCGCTCTTTGCCGCAACAGCGAAGAAGAAAAAGTTAACTTAATCTGTGTGAAAGTAGTTCTAGTCATCTAAATGTCGGGAAATACACATATGACGACATCGTGCTAGCGCTCTTACAGTAAGGCAAAGCACTACTCCAGCAGATAAGACAGCACTACGTCTGGTGAAAAAATTAAATTCGAGATAAAAAGAAGCACCTAATTAATTGGGCGCTTTTTGTTCGAGTATAAACAATCGCACCCCTAGATTTATACTTACAACGATTTCAAGCAAAATAACATTTTTTACGGATCGTCACCATACCCCCTGTAGTTATGCTCTAAATAGCTGAATTTCACAAAGTAAGGACATAGGAATAATCCACAATGGCAATAGAGGAGCATTTAGCTCTGTTTAGGCAAGGAATAAAAAACTGGAATGAATGGAGACGGAAAAATTCAAATATAATTCCTGACCTCAGCAAGGCTGACCTCAGCAGGACTAACCTCAGTGAGGATGACCTCAGTGAGGATGATCTCCCCTGGGCTAACCTCTGGGGAACTGACCTCAGCAGAACTAACCTCAGTGGGGCTGACCTCAGTGGGGCTAACCTCAGTGGGGTTGACCTCAGCAGGACTAACCTCAGTGGGGGTGACCTCAGTGGGGCTAACCTCAGTGGGGCTAACCTCAGTGAGGCTGACCTCAGTGAGGCTGACCTCAGTGGGGGTGACCTCAGTGGGACTAACCTCAGTGGGGCTAACCTCAGGGGGGTTGACCTCAGCAGGACTAACCTCAGTGGGGCTAACCTCAGCAGGACTAACCTCAGTGAGGCTGACCTCAGCGGAATTAACCTTAGCGGAACTGACCTCAGTGGGGCTAACCTCAGGGGGGTTGACCTCAGCAGGACTAACCTCAGCGGAATTAACCTTAGCGGAACTGACCTCAGCGGACAAAACTTCACCGGGGCTGACCTCAGCAGAACTAACCTCAGTGGGGCTAACCTCAGTGGGGCTAACCTCAGTGAGGCTAACCTCATCGGGGCTGACCTCAGGAGGACTAACCTCACCAGGTCTATCCTCAGTGGAACTGACCTCATCGGGGCTGACCTCAGGAGGACTAACCTCACCAGGGCTGACCTTAGGGAAGCTGACCTCACCGGACAATATCTCTTCAAAACTAACCTCACCTGGACTAACCTCAGTGGGGCTAACCTTAGGGGGGCTGACCTTAAGGGGGCTATCTTCAGCGGAACTGACCTCAGCGGAACTGATCTCAGCGGAACTGACCTCAGCGGAACTGACCTCAGCAGAACTAACCTCAGCTCCGCTAACCTCAGCTCCGCTAACCTCAGCGGAATTAACCTTAGCGGAACTGACCTCAGTGGGGCTAACCTCAGGGGGGTTGACCTCAGCAGGACTAACCTCAGCGGAATTAACCTTAGCGGAACTGACCTCAGCGGACAAAACTTCACCGGGGCTGACCTCAGCAGAACTAACCTCAGTGGGGCTAACCTCAGTGGGGCTAACCTCAACGGAACTGACCTCAGCGGAACTGACCTCAGTGGGGCTAACCTCAGTGGGGCTAACCTCAGCGGAACTGACTTCAGCGGAGCTAACCTCAGTGAGGCTGACCTCAGCGGAACTGACCTCAGGGGGGTTGACCTCAGCAGGACTAACCTCAGCGGAATTAACTTTAGCGGAAGTGACCTCAGCGGACAAAACCTCACCGGGGCTGACCTCAGCAGAACTAACCTCACCAAGGCTTGCCTGATCAGAACTCAAGCATTAGGAACAAATTTCACGGCAGCAAACTTTACAGGTACTTGCTTGGAAGACTGGAATATTAACAGTGCTACAAAGCTCGATGATATAGATTGCCAGTACGTCTACTTAAGAAGTGACGAACAAGAACGCCGTCCCAGTAGCGGAGAATTTGCGACTGGGGAGTTTACCAACCTATTTCAGAAAGCTTTAGAAACAGTTGACTTAATTTTTGCCAATGGTATTGACTGGAAAGCATTTCTGCTCTCTTTTCAAGAACTACAGGCTGAATATGGTGAAGAAAATCTCTCAGTTCAAGCTATTGAAAAGAAAACTGGTGGTGCGTTTGTCATTCGGCTTGAGGTTCCACCAGAAGCCAACAAAGCAGAAATTGAGCGTCACGCAAAAGAATTATATGAAGTAAAGCTAAATGCACTTGAAGCAATATATCGTGCAAAGTTACAAGCTAAGGATGAACAGATAGCAACTTATCGTAAGCAGAATGCCGATTTAAACAACGTCATTGAAAGATTAGCCAATAGACCTATTCAAAATGTTATTAATGTTACAGCGCAAGCCCAAAGTGAATCTATGTCAGAATCTTATCAATAGACATCTCCGAAAAATGCCAATACCACTCTAAAACTGGACTTGAGTCACCGAACGCCAACTTCAAATATGAGCCAGTTTCAACGGAAAAATAAGGGCTTGAGACAGTTAGTGATTGATAACCAGGAAAAAATCACAAGTTAGGATATCAATTTTTCCTAGGAAGTTCGCACTATTTTATAGTGCCATAACTAATGCTCCTATTCGGAATCTTACAAGTCCACATATCGTCATGATTATTTGTTCATATTTACTTGGGTTTAATCGAAATCTGGAGAGAAGCGACTCTGAAAATTTTCAATATACGAATTAAATGTTCTACAAA
Organism: Scytonema sp. PCC 10023; assembly: GCF_963920835.1. NCBI lineage: Bacteria > Bacillati > Cyanobacteriota > Cyanophyceae > Nostocales > Scytonemataceae > Scytonema > Scytonema sp. PCC 10023. The sequence continues at coordinate 1,833 of NZ_CAWUDP010000210.1, read as the reverse complement.
TATTCGGTCGGAAGCCATTTCTTTATTTTTCTTTTTTTGGGATTCGCTTAGTTCTCCTCTTTTCGGTTTTTTCATGGGAGTCTTAATTGATGGCTCTCCAATATAACCTTTATCACCTTGAAATTTTTGATGGGCGTCAAAATCTTTCTGTCCTTGACGAAATAAAGCTATGTCACTTTTTGGTCCTGGTTCTCCCGCGATAACATCAACAATATCTTTGCCATCTGGTAAAACAGTAATTTGATTTTTAAATGTATGGTTTTTCTTTTTCCCAGAGTAATACTTTTTCTGTTCTTTATACTCTCCAGGTCTCTCTCTAGCCTGTTCTGCACTATCTACTATTAGTTCATAGTCGGTTAAAACTTCTTGAACAATTTCATAGTCACTGGCGTTTTTTTTTACCTGTTCAAGTAAACTAGATGGCAAAAGTTCTTCTAGGAGTGGCAACCAGTAGTTAAATGTATCGTTCGCGGTTGATTCACTCACTCCAAACTGGATACCTAGCAACTGAAATGTTGTCAAATGTCTCAGATATATCAATGTTAACAGAATTTGCTCCTCCGTCGATAACTTTACTTTACGACCTCCTCCTTTATTTATGATTCTAACTTTTTGCGCTTCGACTTCTTCTTGCTTTTGGGTATGTAAGGCGAGCGCCTGTTTTATTAGTTGTTCTAGTTGCTCATACTTGAGACCAACCAACCGCTGCGTTTCCTGATGATTGTTTTTAATATAACCTAATATATCACTCATTTTTTTGTGGTACAAAAGCTAATTTTATACTCTTTTACCACAAAATACTTCTATTTTGGAGATGTCTAATCTAAATACGACCAAAGAAATTCTAATAACCAGTTTATTGACCAAGCACAATCTGGGAGTAACCCAATATTTAATCAACATAATTATACATCTGAGCAGAGACAAACTCTTGCACAAGCCGCAGCAGAAATTCAGCAACTCCTCAATCAGCTAGCTAAGACTAACCCAACAACAGAACAAGTTACGGCAGCGGTTCATCAAGAAATTAAATGCAATCCAACGTTCAAAGCCAGATTGCTAGGTGCGCTAGAAGCGGGGGTACTGGAAGCATTAAAGACAACAGTTAATCATCCACTCTTTAGTATTCCTATTGAAACAATAAAAGGATGGCTAGAAGCCGAATAGCAAGTACACCGGAATGATATCAAAGCCGACATTCCACTAATGCTTGCTGTAAGAGCGTTAGCGGGATTTTATTCATCTGAAGTTGAATTCTCAAAAGTAATTCAACATTGGGAGAAATTATGTTCAATCCACAAGTCACAAGTCATGACAGCAAAACGTTAGCGGTTTTATAGGTGGTGAGAAGTGAGATTCTCGCCAATTGACCCCTTTCTGGGCAAACCCCGTGCAGATGCGATGCTCCTTTATGAGCCGCCCTGCTGCCGCGATCGCCTTATCCGCCCTTAGCTGCCAGTCAGTCAACTTGCTGTGCAGTTGTGCTAAAGCCAAATGCTGGTGTTCATACTGAATTGCTTGGGCATAATTTCCTAGATACAGGTAAGCGATCGCGCATTGCGCGGCTCCTCCGGAGCATCGCAAGAGTAAGGATAGCCCAGTCAGTATGAATGTAGCTTAAGAGCGGGTGCCAAACGCAATAACCTTCCATGTAAGTATGGAGTACTTACATCCACAGGGCTACTTATTAATATAAATAAAAGCTCCCAGAGAAACGTTTCGAGAGCAAATGTTAATCCCAGACAAACTGTTTCCAATTAACAGGGATCAAGCCTTTCTTCACCAAATTCCTCGCGCCGTGGAAGCCCCTGCATTTATGCATGGGGGTAAGGC
>NZ_CAWUDP010000209.1:0-5656 GCF_963920835.1 Scytonema sp. PCC 10023 | reverse complement strand
TCATGTCATTTCTCAATTTTAAACTGTCTGATTATTTCTGTCGCACAGTACTAGATGAAGCTCGCGCACTCCTGGGTAAAACAAAAGAGGTGACGGTGCTTAAGACAGTGATTCACAATAAGCAAGCGATCGCAGACACCTTTGGTCAAGCTGCAACAATTTGGGATTTACCAGGTCGTCCAGCAACTGAGTCGGCTAGGGAATATGAGCGGCTGTTCAAAGAAATTATGGGGATGGTGCCATGAGTACCAAGAAGCGAAAGCCCCTCGATGATGCCCTAGCGAGTGAATTTGTCTATGGCCCCAAGGAGCAACCCCACGTCAAAGAGACAGAAACTCAAGACTCGGCTACCACGGTAGAACAAGAAACTGTGCCAGTGGCAAAGCCAGTTGAAAAACCTACATCCACTACTGAACCCAAAAAACCATCACTTATGTCTCAACTTTACTCAACCACTCCCAATGAGCCATGACTACGGTAGCAAAGGGGTTGCGACTGGCTTCTAGCTCTGACCACTGCTCTTGGTAGTCTAGCAATTTCACCACCGGAAATTTAAACCCGACTTCACAGCCAAATAACTGATAGCCAAATTGATTTGGTCGCCAGCTTGTGCGCTCGTCTCCCAGTACCGCTAAAGAAGCGACCGAGCGCTTGTAACGGTCGTAGATGCGGTAGTTGTACACAAACATCCGCTCGGCAAAATCGCTTTCTTCCTGGCTTTGGATTTCTACATGGATTAAAACCCATGCTTCTTCGCCCCCGGTGCGATAAATCTTAACGAGTTTATCGACCAGCCGCCGCCCTAGTTCTGCATCCCGCACCACTTGATTAAAGTCAACGACTCCCTCACGAGAGCCGTTGCTCTCCAAAACCGTGCTTAACAGTTTCCCGTTACACGGCTCCTCAGTGAAGAGGTGCTTATCATGCATACCTCATTACCCATTTATCCGCGACTTTTTCGAGTCTTTTGGTGGGCTTAGGCTTGGCACTGTTACAGCCAGATTTAGCGCCATGACTGCTATCATGTGCAGTTTTTGTATCATGGCAATGTCTGTGGAGAAGTTGCAAATTGTCATAGGAATTCTTTCCACCAAGCGATTTAGGAATTCTGTGGTCAACTTCCATCACATCATTCTCACGAAAAAACAAACCGCAGTGGGCACACTTTCCAAGTTGTTTTTTCAGGAGTTTAGCTACCTGAGGTGGCAATTGTGGATTGTTACCCATTCTTGTACTCCAGTAAACTAGGTTTCCGTCGTATGGGGACGAGGAGCCTTTGACTTTCACATGACGCACAATTGGAGTGTGACCATGTTTGAGTAAACGAAGTGAAGATTTTCCTTCGTTGTTGATGGCAAAAACCCAGTTATCACCGTCTATTGATTGCCAATATTTTTTTGACACCCAATTAGCGTTCTTTTTGGGATGACGGCGTTTTGCCCAAGCTCTGAGCTTTTGGTACACCAGGTAATCCATTTGTGAGTAGATTTCCTTACTGACTACAGTCGCATAGTAATTCGACCATCCCCGGATAATAGGATTAAGTCGGCTGATGAGTGCCGATTGTGGGGCAGCCTTATGAGCATCTATGAGACTTGCGATTTGGTCATAATGTACCGAACACTTTTTTTGACTTGGGGTGATGAGGGTTTTAAAACCTTGCTTTGAGTGAGTTTTTCCTACTGCCCATTGTCGGATATTGAAACCAAGGAAATCGAATCCTGGTTTTTGTTCTCCGTACTGATGGAGAGTATGGGTGAGTCTCGTCTTGCTTGGTTTTAATTCCAAGCCCATGCTATGTAACCATTCGGAGATAATTTCTCGACATCTAGTGATGACGGTTATGTCCTCGTGGAGAATCACGAAGTCATCGGCATATCGTATCAGGTTTAAGGTTTTGCATTTGACTTGCCAACTGGCTTGTCCTGTCCCTTGAGACTTTTTCATGTCTAGGGTTTTGGCATATTCCTGAATGCGATTTTCCATCCCGTGGAGGGCTATATTAGACAACAAGGGTGAAATTGTTCCACCCTGTGGTGTACCCTCAGATGTTGGAAACAACTGCTTTCCATCCATCACCCCCGCTTTTAACCATGCTCGAATTTGTCGGCGGATGGTGGGGGATGTATTTAATTTCCGCAGCAGTGCTTCATGGTCAATACGGTCAAAACATTTAGCAATGTCCGCGTCAAGGACGTATTTCGCCTTTTGTTTAATTGCATTGAAGATTGCCTCAACCGCATCATGGCATGAGCGTCCGGCTCTGAACCCGTATGAATTAGGTTCAAATCGCGCCTCCCATTCTGGTTCTAATGCCAGTTTGACGAGGGCTTGCAAGGCGCGGTCAAAAATTGTCGGTATACCCAAAAGTCGCTTTTCTTCCGTTCCCGGCTTTGGAATCCATACCCGCCTGGTTGGGCTGACCTTTGACCCCAGTTTTAATTCACCTACAAGGCGTAGACGTTTGCTTGGAGACAATGATTTTACACCATCCACACCTGCCGTCTTCTTTCCTTGGTTATCCTGGGTCACCCGACGAACCGCCAATGCTCTTGCTGACCAAGACTTCATCAACGTCTTCTGGAGTCGGCGATATGTTTTTACATCACCACGACTTGAGGCTTGATAAATTCTCTTTTGAAGCTGATAAACGCGACGCTCTAACTTTCGCCAGTTAATCGCGTTCCATTCCACCGTAGTCTTGAAACTCGTATTAGACATTATACTTCTACTGGAAACTTTATCTTCCACTTCACCGTGAGTCTGTCTGCATATCCTGGGCATTACCCCAGGCTTTCGCTTTTGACTCAATCTTTCCTGCTCGTTGCATCCGGTTAGTACCTACAAAGGAAGAATTCTTCTCCCATTGAGCAACTGAGCGGTTATCTCGTTCCGAAAGACCATTCTATGTACCTTTAGAGATGATGCTCTACACCGGGTTTGTTGGAAGTGCATATTGGTCGGCTACAATCCCGCCAACTCCCTTATCCTTTGCCTTTTGGCTCCAGCGCAAACAGCCTTATTTCGCTGGGTCAAGGTAACGATGTATCAAACACATCTTCAGGTTTTACCTTATTCATGGGTACTTTGCTCGGCAGGGTACCGAATTAGGCTTCCAGTAGTACTGCCTTTTCACCCCGCTTCAGGCGTTGATGACTAGTCGCGAACCTGGGGGTGATGCTTTCACCGCTGCACCTGCGGGGTAGGATTCTCACCTACATGGTCTTTCAGTTGTCAGGGTTTTGTTGAGGTTTTCCTCTTCTTAATACCCTGCCTGTTATCCCTAAGCTGTTCTAGGTTACTTAGCTTATTTCAACAGAACGATTCGCACTTGCAGTTCTTTGTCCAAGAACTCAAAGCCCCGGCTCCAGGAGATTTCGCTATGAGCTTGGGGGAAGAAAAACAGGATAAAGTCCTCAAAATATCGCTGTAGTATGTCTTTCCAGAGGGTGTCAAATTCAGTTTGGGGGTTGTTCACTGTCCTTTGATGGGTAGTTTTGAACTGGCTTTTAAAGTGTGCAGTGCGACACGGTAGCAAATTGTAAGAGTAAATCTTCTCACTAATCAAGCTCGAACTGCTCTCTCATTGGCAAAGGCGATCGCTTCTTAGCTGACTTTTCCCCCAGAACTAAAACCTGTTAACAGCTTTTGAGGAGCTGCAAGATATCTGAGATAGACCAGTGGGAGGCGATTGCCATGCCCTTCTGTGTCAAGAAGGAAAATCACATACCGACTTTTCCCCCAGAACTAAAACCTGTTAACAGCTTTTGAGGAGCTGCAAGATATCTGAGATAGACCAGCGGGATGCGATCGCATACCTCACCGAATACACAAGAGACGAAGGAACGCTAAAAGCCCTAGTGATACAGCCATTAGCGCTTTTAGCTATCGGGGTTTTCTCTTCATATTTATATGCCCAGTACCAGTGGGATGGTTCCTCTGGTTCCCGATGCCCTTCTACTCTGGGAAAAGTAGCAATGGTTCCATCCTTAAGCTTTTTATTTTTGGTGTAGTGTTCCAGCCAGCCAGAAGCGGAGCGCTTTTTGCTCAGTTCTGGGGGAATTGGATTTTGGATTTTAGATTTCAGTTCTGGGGGAATTGAACTTTGGATTTTGGATTTTGGTTCTGGGGGAATTGGACTTTGGATTTTGGATTTCAGTTCTGGGGGAAAAGTCCCTGATGTCGCTGTGGATGGGGATGTTGGGGTAATGCTCAAGCAGGACGGCTTGGGCGTCGGGGTCAAGTTCGACGAATTGCTTGGTGGTGATATCAAAAGAGGCGATTCTAATTCCTTGCTCAAATCCTCCGATTCCTGCAAAGAGGCTGAGGTGTCTCTTGGCTTGGGGCATAGTTCCAGGCAATCGTTGCTAAGTGTGACTGTGTGCGGCTCGTAGTTCTGGGACTCATTGAACAAAACCTCCGTTGAGAAACCGTTAACGGCTGCGACTGTCCCCACATTGCTATTCAGGTAAGTTTTGCCTTGAGGAAGTTCGGCGGTCATCTTAACCCGAATGCGAGCGCCTACCTTCCACAGTGGCGGAAATGCGCTGCCATCTTCCCAGGCTGGATCTACTCCACCGTCCCAATCGCGTTTGTGCTTATGCTTGGGCTTGGTGTACTGCTCAACATCAAACAGCCGAACTTCGTCAGCTTTAGTCAATCTGACTCACCCCCTAAATACTTGCTTCTCATTGCCATCCATTGCTCATGAGTTATCGCTTCAATTTCACGCTTTCTTAAAAGCACTTCGCGGTTATCGTTTTCTGTGCGAGTACAGCTTCCCGGCATCGCTATCTTTTCAGATAAAGCTTTGATGTTGATAAACTTTCGCGCTTGTGTTAAACGCCAGTCCTCACGGGAAAATTTGTCTAATTTGGCGCAGATGCTAGCTGTAAAGCGTTGGTCGTAGTTGGGGTTGCCTCGAATCATTTCCCCAGCTTGGCACTGGGGATTTTGACAAACCACGGATTTATCCTGGTGATGGTCGTAATCTGGAATGACTAACCGAATCAGGTGAAGCTGGACTTTCCCCGTATCTTGGCAGCAGAAGCATTTCCACGTTGGGTGCCAAAGTTCCTTTTCTGCCTCTGGTTTTTCCAGTTCTGGGCGAATGGGTTCGCGGGGCAATTGCGGGAAGTTCATACGCACACCCCCTCAAAAGCATTAACCGCAAAAGCCCAGTCATAAAAAGCTTGACGCACCTCTCGCTCCGCTTCGTTTTCGTGTACCCACTCATAACCGCGTTCAAAAGCTGCCCAAATCCATTCATTGAAGCGCGGGTCATTGTGCCAATCTTGCCCAGTTGCGGCTTTCTTCTTTGCTTGGCGACCCGAAGGGGAATTTAAAAATTTCTGCCACCAGTTTTTCAAGTCTGAGGGTTTATTGAGAAACCTTTCTAGGCTGATAATTTCCTTCCCTGGCTCTCCATTTTTGGCGGTTATCTTTTTCCAAGAGTCCCTGACAAATTTTTCAAAATTCTCTCTCTCTCCTTCTGAGAGAGTCTGAATAAACTCTGAATAGATCTGATAGATCTGAGGAGTGCTGGAATCTAGATTTGGTGAGGGTTTCAGGCTTTGATTTTCCCGCTCGTGGGAATCTGTGTCCCGCTCGTGGGAATCTGTGTCCCGCTCGTGGGAATCTGTGTCCCGCTCGTGGG
>NZ_CAWUDP010000208.1:0-5663 GCF_963920835.1 Scytonema sp. PCC 10023 | reverse complement strand
GCTTTAATCTCGTTGCTCAATCTACGGCGACGGAATGTGTTTCTTAAGAGCTAAGCTTAAAGCAATTCTTAAAGCAGAACTGTCCTCTATTAACTCAAGTTGCTTTTCTCCATGTTTAGTTTCGGTGATTATAATCATGCATTGTTCAGTAGAGTAAGCAGACGATTGCAAGTGTTTAATAGTCAGAGTTTTATCTCCTTGAGAAGATGCATAAAAAAACGCACGGCTAAGCCAATCTTTTAGAATACCCACACAACCACAACTGCGCTCATAGCAAAAATCCCAGTGTTTAAGTAAATCCGGCTCAACTTCAAGAGGTAAATGGCGTTGAAAGGTTTGGACAATACCTCTGAAAGCTTTTAAATCCTCCGGATTTTCGGCTTTGTAGCGTTCCAGATGAATATCCAGGCTACGTCGGCACAGTTGAGCACTCAAATTTCGCAGTATTAATAAATCATAAGTACCCGCCAGTACAAACTTAACAGCAGTGAAGTTAGCCAGCGATTTGATACAATCAGTTTGGTCGCGTAATTTACGTCCGCTGGCAACTTTGCTAAGATTTTGTGCTTCATCAATGCAAAAAACTTGAAGTTGACGATATTTAAGTGCAGTTTCCAGCGAAGTTTTCAACTTTGAATTAGTAACTTGACCGTAACCTGGTAGTTCCAAGCATGGGTCTTGGAGAACAGTCAAAGCACGTGAGTAAAAATCCTTCCAATTAAAGTTACTAAATTCCGGGGTAGCAGCTTCAATCCCAGCAATAGGAATAAAGCCTTTATCCTGTTCCATTTTTTCAAGATTTGAAGTTAGCAACTTAGTTGTCATGCGACGGAGTAAAGTTGTTTTACCAACACCCGTTGGACCAAATAAAAAGATTAAAGCTACAGTTGCTGGGTCATCAATTGCATGTGTTAGTTTCTCAAAAGCTAATAGTAATTTCGGATGTGCCATTGTATATTGCTGGAAATAAGCAACTCTATCCTGTTGAGGTCGCTGGAGTAAATCACGAGGAAAGCTTTTTTCGGTTGACATTAAAACTCTCCATAATATTCAAAAATTTCTGTGTTGGAGTTGAAACTCTTCTGGGAATTGTAATTTGTCTCAGTATTATTTTCTTCTTGTGAAGAGAGAGCATTTTCGTTATCAGAACAAGTAGGATATAATTTGTGTGGTTCGTCAGAACTATTTTGAATGATTTTGTGAATTTTGTAATGTTCAGCATCACGCAAGCGTTGTTTAAGGAAGCTCCCTTCAGATGCTTGTTGAGAATTTAAAAAATTCACTAATTCTTTATCCGTTATTGTCCGGTTTCTCTCATAATTACGTTTGTGCTGATTCAGTTCTGCGCTGATGAGTCGAATTTCTTTTTCGGAACGTCCTTGGAAATATTGATAGTACGAAGAAATGCATTTTACCCATTGTTTTCCTGCTAAAACATAGGCAACTCCTGCATCCCAAGGGTCATACCTCACCCACACCATTGATTTCTCAATTTCTGGGTTCCGGAATATGTCTGCCCAGTAATAAATATTATGGATTTTTACCCCTTTTCCAGGTTGAACTTTCCGCTGTCCCCCATCGGGTGCAGGTAGAGTTAAGATGCTAAATAATTCGTCATATTCGACTCGTTGATGTAAACGACTTCCGCCAATGGCAAGTCCGTAGACAAAAGCATCGTGAGGGCTTTTACCTAATGTGGGATGCAATCTTTGGTCATAAACTGAATATGCCCATTCGCATATAGCTAAATATAGTTCTCCTAATGTCCAAATTGCTAATCGTTCTGGACTAACTGATACAGTAACTTGGCGGTTAAGACGTTTAATTTGGGTATTACCTTGCAACTCATGAATAAACTGCGTATTGGCTGTCCCAAATAATCTTTCAACAATTGAACCAAACCTGGCATGTGCTGGTGGTCGATATTTGAGAGTGCAAGTGTAATATGCTAATAATTGTTCAAAATAGTGACTGTGAAACTCTGCGCCGTTATCTACAACTATACTTTGAGGAAATCGACCAAACCGTTGCACTACTATGCGGATTACCATCATACAAGCTCGATAGCTTGGCTCATCAAAAGTGAGGTAAACGGCTAAAATTTTCCGGCTATATGCATCAACCATAAAGGTTGCCCAAGGACGACCTAAATTTTGATAAAAATCCTTGTTTGTGGCAATATGACAACTAGTTAGAGATTCGAGGGAACTGACTAATTCAATATCAAGTTGAGTATGGTCAATATGGACAATCTCAAAGGGACGACTGCCATGTCTTTCCGTAGTTTGCTCTAATTCCCAGTAAAATGGCTCTTCTGGAATAGCTGCCCGATTACCAAGACGCTTTCTAGTTTGCTCGTGTCCGCTTCTAGTTTTGATATAAGCGCAAAATGTAATTCGGGATGGAGGTTTTAATGGCGGAGAGTGGTTTTGACAAGCTAAAACAAATGGCTCATAAACCCGTAATTTTCTTCGTTGTTTGGGTGTTTCATAATGCTCTAGTATAAATTCGAGCATAAATTCTTTGGTTTGAGCGTCAATTTTTGCTGTACGGTTGCCTTTACTGTTGTGATTAGGCAGTAATCCTATATATCCATTTCCATAAATGTTTAAAGCTTTTTGGTACTGACTGCGCCAACGGCGGATTGTACTGCTTGGGTATATTGGAGGATTATCCACTAAGTATGGTTGTATTAAACTGTAGCGATGGTTGGCTTCTATAATGTCTTTACAAGTTGCCTGTTGTAGAATTTCGATTGATGCTGCTTTAATATTTTCGCTTAGAGTTGTACCGACTCCAGCTATTTTACAATTATCAATTAACGCTGTGAATGCTGTATTTGGTAGCTCTATAAGCTTGCCATCTGCACGTAATAATCCAGTAGTTGCAGCTCCTGTATTTACTATCTCCCAAAATTTTCCATCCCACGAAATACAAGTACCCACAGCTATTTGTAATCCTATTTCATGGCTGGTCTTTTGATGTGATTCACTCTTGCTTAGATACTCATAAGATAAAGCCACATCTTTGTTAATAAATATGAGTACTGTCTCAGCTTGCGAGAGCTTGACTTTATCAAGTTCTACGTAAATTTCATTAAAAGCAATTAACCAATATACGGTATCGACATTGATATCTTTATTTGTTAAAAGTTCTGCAAGGGTTATCCCTGGATTATTTTTAACAATGTTTACAATCAAAAACTTTTCAGTTTCTTTTATGATTTCTGACGAGTAACCGAAGTAATCTTCTAGCCAAATTAAGTTTTGTTGAAAGTTCCAGTTAATTTGAGCATCTGACCATACTTGGAAGTCGAAACTATAAAGACGAGCATAGTCTTCTCCTGGGGGACAATGCCATTTGTCATCTGACCCTTTACAATATCGATTTGGACTAAGTTCGGTTAATTTGTTTAGTTCTTGTTCTGTTTTGCATTCGCACCAAAGAGCGCAATCAGTCCGAATAATAAAGAAGTCTGGTGTATATTGGTGTCTATTTTTCCGCCCACTTTTTGCAAGGTAAACTAGCTCGATAGGCTTTGGTTGGTCGTAATATTCGAGTACAGATGGGTCGTTTTCTAGTTCGTAAATACATGCTAATTCGTTACGGTGGCTCTCGAATTGGATTGTTACTCCCATTTTTCTGCTGGGGTAAGAGCCACAAACATTTTTCCTACCCCCTGTTACTCGACGAGATGGGTTGGTGCTACGAATCTCAGAGATTAATGCTTGCGCTGCTCGACTGAGGTGTTGAGTACGACACCAGTTGTTAAACTCTTGGTTGTCAAGCATAATGCTTTCTTTAATCCGGTGGCGCGTTAGCCCGAGTTCCTCCTACTGTTTATGTCAGCACAACGTTATATATTTATGAACGCTCGTGTTGAAAATGTTTGCTCAGCTTATACTTTCTAAACAGAACGTTTGCTCATCTTATGCTTTCAAATCTTCATATTTCTACTTTACGCTATATCGAATTTAATTAGGTTTCAAAGAATTGATTGCTCAACTTATGCCTTCAAAGTTGCTCAACTTATCCTTACAGTGACACCAAAACCCTCACTAATGCACTCCGCGCCGCCGCACGAGAACGTAACACCACTGCCACTGATTTAGTCATCCAAGGCTTGTATCACATCCTGGGACAAGTTCCTGGTACAGTAAATAGTATAGAAACTCGTCTACACCAACTTGAAACCCAATTTACAAGAGTCGCCAATCGTATAGAAGGGCGTGTAGAAAATGGTGTAGATGATGGCTTAAAACAGCAGCTTTCATTGTTGGAGCAGAAGACCGAAGCAATCGCTTTGAGATTGGCACAAATTGAAGGGGCAATCTCCTTACTTGGGCAGCGCTCAAAAACTCCTTATAGAAGGCAATCCTACCAATATCATCCACCTATGCTTGAACTTCAAGCCTATACGGGGGAAAATCTAGCTAAAAGATTGGGAGTCGATGTGGCAACTTTGGAGCGAGAGCGAAAGAATCAGAGTTCTAAGGATTTTGAAAGGTGGTGCAGGTCGAAAGATCCTGGTTCTGTTGGGTGGCAGTTTGGTTCAGATGGACTCTTCCACCCCATTAAATGATGGAAAGTGTGACTTAAAGTAAAAGATTGCCGAAAATTAAAGGATAAACTATGAGAACTGTGACTTAAAGGAAAAGATTGCCGTTTTTTTAAGTAAAAGCTTGCCGCAGTAGAAGCTGAAAGCACTATTATTTCGATTAATTCTGAATTGTTTGTTAAATCTCATTAAAGAATAAACTTGCCGCGAGTTCCACGCTAAATTTAGGCTTTGAGAGCATTTTTGTGCTTTGCGATCGCATTCTCGGAAAACGGGGATTTGACTACAAAAGCAGTCAGGCTATAGGTTCGGCAATCTTTTCCTTTAAGTCACAGCTTGTGAAGCATATCATGTCTTTTTTGGACAAATTATCGTTCAAAGCACACGGGCATTTTTACCGTTTTGCAGTTTCTAAGTAATGCACGATCGCTTCTATAGTTGAGGGATTAGTTGCAACGAGAAGATTGTTGATATTGCACAATCTTAACAAAGCTTCCTCATTTGCCTGACCGGGTTGAGGCATCAACAAGTCTCTCAAGAAGATAACTGCTAGGACATCTCCTGAAGAAACCATTGAAGCGATTGTTTGATATCCTCCAGATGTGGCTGTAGGAAGTTGTTGCGAGATCGTTATGCCACTTTGTTGAGCTACCAAATCGCTTATTGAAGATGATGCTAGGGTGAGGCACTTTGAGAAAAACTTTTGATGCTGAGCAACAATCTCTGCCAATTCCGATCTCTTGCTATCGTGAGCAATGAGAACTATGTATTTATCAATAAATTCAGGCGTTTTGCTCTCGATAACATCTTCAGCAACATCTGGAGATTGAACAACAGCTTCGGGAGATTCTTCTTCAATAGCAGGTTGTTCGATTTGTTGGGAATCTGATGTTATTTGCTCGGACACATCATCTGCGACTACTGGAACTTGTGTCTCTAACTGAGGTGTTGCGCTCGCACTTTCTGGAACTTGGTTGTCTTGTTCCGGTCGCTCAATAGATGTAAGTTCATCCCTTTGAACATCAATCGATGCTTCATTGGTTGGTGCAACTTGTTGCTCGACGACTTCGATAGATGGTTCTTGAGGGGTAGGTTGGATGCGTTG
>NZ_CAWUDP010000207.1:0-5729 GCF_963920835.1 Scytonema sp. PCC 10023 | reverse complement strand
CAAAATTCCGTTCTACCATTTTTTTGACACCAGGTTAATATTCCGGACGTGTCTACTGTTGACTGCTCTAATACTTGGAGAGCGGTTGGGACTGGTCGAGGCAGTAATTCCGTACTCTTGTTCTAACTTAAAGGCGACGGCTTCATTCGTTGTTGGTGTAACTTCCAACCCCAATTGAGCCGCAATTCGTCTAGTTGAAACCTGGGAGTTGAAATAGTCGTAGGAATCATTAACTAAGCTACCGTCTAACCGAATTCGGGAGGCAATTATATGCAAGTGTTCGTGGTTGCGATCGCTATGTCTAACTGCAACGAACTGACTGGTAGCGTGGGCTGCTTCATCCAGAGGCAAATACCTCATGTCTTTGAGGTATTCCCTCGCCACATAACTATACTGACTATCGGATAAATGCTCATGATAATCGGGGCGGTGTGCGATTGAGATGATGAGGTGAGCGCACTGCCGTTTAACTGCCTTGTTGATGTATTTAGTACTAAGGAACTGTTCGTTAAAGGAGTGCGGAGTTGTTCCCATCATGTTGGTATCAACAATCGCAGCATCATCTTTCCCCAAGACGTACTTGAGCGTGTCGAGAAAGTTGGGTTTTTTATAGATGACGGGAATCAATAAGAAAGGTGTGGGGTGTAGTCGTTGTGAATATTTCTCTAACCTAACAATCCTATTTAGAAGCTGTAAATAACCTAACTTTAAAGATTTGGATAAATTAGGGGGTATGTTGTTGTCTGTAGGGGTAACTTAGGCTTTGACAAGTGATGTGTTTAAAATGCCTAAAATCTAGATGTACAGCTAGTTTCACAGAAGTTGTCAAATTTGACAACTTCTGTAAATTGACTAGTTTCCTATGCCTATAGCAGGCTGCGCCAACGGTAGTAGAGTGTAGGGAGAGATGTTTACTAGGTAGCTAATTCAAGCGTCAAAAATCTTCAATTCTCGACAAACCTAGACAGAATTATCCTCATTATCACATAAAATCACCAATTACTTATGCAAAAACCACGCGATTATAGTGGTTGAGGATTTAAACGTATCGGGAATGATGAAAAATGAGAAGTTAGCGCAAGCTATAGCTGACTGTGGTTTTTATGAGTTCCGGCGGCAGTTGGAGTATAAGTTTAAAAAGTTTGGCAGTCAATTAATTGTTGCCGCTCAATGGTATCCATCTAGCAAAACTTGTAGTTGCTGTGGACACAAAAAAGATAAGTTGTCTCTGTCCGAGCGCACATTTAATTGTGAAAGTTGCGGTGTCTCCATCGACAGGGACTTAAATGCAGCGATTAATATATCGCGCAGGGCTTTGGCGTGAAAGCCTCCTGAGGGATAACCGCTCCCATGCTCCCAATGAAGTAGGAAACAAAGTCTAGGATTGTCCATTCGTGAGAGGTTAAGATAAATTGGCTTTTGTCAATCAGTTAAAATACTTAAAATTTTCTTAATAAAAATGATAATCGTGCGTGGGGGAGAGGGGAGGAGGCGAGCGCCGCTCGCCTCCTCCCCTGTTAATTTGATTATCATTATATTTAAAGTTTGTGACAGCAATTGTGAGACGAAAAAGTATTGTAACAACAGAATAATTTTTTCAAAAAAGAACTTTCTTCTTGGGTAAATTCAATTATCAAACGAGGTAAAGAAAAGTTTGATTTTTTACCATGCCCAAAGCCCAAAAACGAAACTCCGACCATGCACAACGGCATAATACTCCCACTATAAATAATCAAGCGATCGCCAATCAATTACAAGCCTTATTAACTCCAGCGATTGCTAACCAACAAAAATACTATAAACAATTAGGATTACGAGATAGAATTCTAAATTTATCATTAATGGTGGCAGCAGTTTTAACTCTCTTATGGAGACAAGTTCCAGGTGTACAAGAGTTAACCCGGCTGTTAGCAAGGGAAGATTTGCTTTGGTGTCGTGCCACTAAAGTTGCCCAACAATCTCTATCAGAAAGATTTTTAGTTTTTCCAGCAGAGTTATTTGAGAATGTCTTTAAAGATTTATTGCCTCAGTTGCAGCAGAATTGGAAGCAAAGAACTCAACGACTATTACCAGGTAGTGTTAAGTTTGCACTCAATAACTTTGAACGGGTCTGGATTGCCGATGGCTCAACACTTGAGGCTCTATTTCGGAAGTTAAAAAGCCTAGAAGACTTGAAAACAGGGCAATTAGCAGGTAAAATTTGTACAGTTATTGATTTGGTTACTCGTTTACCTATTGAAGTTTGGTTTCACACTAACCCTGCCGCATCAGAAACGAACTTTGAAGCTTCATTACTGAATTTACTGCCTACTAAAACTCTAATTTTACTTGACAGAGGTTTTTATCATTTTCAATTCTTGCAACAACTTATTAACCAAGAAGTTCATTTTATTACGCGTTTAAAAGCTAAAGCCTCTATTAAATACCTAAAAATTTTTAGCTATGACCATTCTGTTAAAGACCGATTGATTCAACTCGGTACTATTCGTCGTGGCGCACCAGTGCTTACTTTACGCTTAATTGAGATAAAAGTTGGTAAAACTAGCTATTCTTATATTACTTCAGTTCTCGACCCACAAATTTTACCTCCCTATGTCGTAGCCGATTTATATAAGCGGAGATGGAGAATTGAAGAGGATTTTTATGTAGTTAAACGTTTATTGGGACTGTCGTATTTGTGGACTGGTTCTATTAATGGAGTGAAGTTACAAGTCTGGGCAACTTGGTTATTTTATGCAGTATTAGTTGACGAGCGGAGATGCGGTAGCTGACGAATTATCTCTACCATTTGACCGCATTTCTTTGGAGATGATATTTCGTGGTTTGTACCATTTTAGTGTTGCACAAGAAAAAGGTAAAGCCGATGATCCTGTTAAATACTTTGCTGCTCAAGAAAACCAAGACTTAGGCGTTGTTAAAAGTGTCCGAAAACCTCTGCCCAAGCTGGATTTCTCCCCTTTTCCTGCACCCTCTTGACAAATGTTCAATTTCCTTAACCTGTCAAGGATGAGGATTGTCTAGGTTTTATATAGCAGAAGAAACGCCTTATTTCTGTTGGCTTGAAGGTGATTTGTATGGATCTAGGTTAAACGCAGCCGCGATGGTTTTATCCACGAGTGCGATCGCAATTTCGACAGTGTTGATAATTTGCTGGTTGTTTGTCTCTTTGGTTAGGTGAGATAGCATCATCAGTTCGCTTTTGAGGGTTCCTGCTGTAGCACGAATAGTTATCAAGTCAGCAGGTGGTTTGGTTGCCAAGACTCGTCTCAAGCCACATGAGCGTAGGTACTCAGATGCGGTTACGCCCGTGGCTATGGCTTTATTCTCAATGGCGATTTTCTCGTCATCGAAGACGTACACCTTGATGGACTTGGTTCGTTTGGTGGGGTTATCTGCCATACCTTGTTTCTTGGCGGGACTGAGGGGAGCAGACTACTACTGCACTAAACTGGAGAACTCGCGCTAGACTGAGAAATCTAACAGCAGCGCACTCCCAATTGTGGACAATATTGCCGCTATTCGTGGTATAACTTCTAGGAAAGCGATATGTAACCAGCAAAAATACTGCACCTGTTGTGATATCTCTGCTACAAGGCTTTTGAATCAATAGAAAAATTGTGTCTGCAAATATTACCTACGTAGAAAATTCACCAGAGTTGTAGGTATAAAACAATTTTGTACTACATCATAAGATGAGTATCACTGAAATAATTGTCAATTAATCTAGATTATTGATAATAGTTAGAAGTTGGAGTAACCCTATTGAACATACCTTGTCTTATGGAGAAACTGCGGTACAGGATAATACACCAAAAATTGGGTGCGACGGGGTGCAAATCTAGACAGAGAGAGGGTTGTGTGGATTTTGTCAAGTTTGATGACCTTAAAGGTAGCATGAAGAATAGAGTCAGAATAACTTCTGTTGTGAGTTGGAGTTTACTCTTACCTTACTCTTTTATAATCAAGTTTTATTTTAATTAAAATAGAAAACTTAAATTTATTTTTATTTGACGATTTGCTGTTTTTTGGAAGTGGGGTAAGAACTGAGTAGGATTTGAGTAAGAGTTAAGTAGGGTATAATTCTCATCAGTACAGTTTAGTATTATATATTACATTCTTTACTGACAATCTTTCATCTACTGGCTTTTTAGTGCAAGAATGAATGATGCTTTTCATTATGATGCGATTGCCCAAAGGGCACTGCGCCTAGCGCAATCGCTAGCCCAAAATTTGTGTTTCAGACCCCGATTTCCGGCACAATTTTAACGTGAGTTCGACGGTTAGAAAAAGGCAAAAAGCTTGCTATGTAGGTATTTGCACAAGTGGGCATCACAAAGGCGATCGCGACGATTGAGCGAGAATCGGTCAAAAAGTGACAAAAAAAGCCGAAACTAAGAATATCTAACAAAAATCAGCGTTTCGGCTATGTCTACGATTCTATCTCGCCTCGATATCACACAAATTTTCTGCGACGTAGATGATTTTTGTAAGCAATGGCAGAATCTCTGGGAGCAAGTACCACAATTGCCATCGGCAACAGGAGAACGGCGCAGCAAGTCAAGAATGCATTTATCAGAAGTGATGACAATAGTCATCGCATTTCATGGCAGTGGATATAAGACTTTCAAGGAATTCTACACGTTGCATGTACTTCCTGGTTGGCATGAAGCATTTCCAAATTTGGTCAGCTACACAAGATTTGTGGAATTGATGCCTTGGTGCTTAATGTTGTTATGTTGCTTTTTACATACACGTACAGGAGAAATTACTGGGATTAGCTTTATCGATTCTACACCGATAAATGTTTGTCACAAATGCCCTTGCACATTCTCACAAGGTGTTTAAAGGATTAGTAAAATGGGGCAAAAATTCTGTAGGCTGGCACTTTGGATTTAAACTGCATTTGATTATTAATGAGCGTGGAGAATTACTCGCATTTTCACTAACAAAGCGCCAATGTAGATGACCGAAAACCTGTTCCAGATATGACTAAAGACTTAATTGGTAAACTGTTTGGTGACAGAGGATATATCTCTCAACAACTATTTGAGGAGTTATATGAGCGAGGTTTGCAGTTAGTCACAAAATCTAAGAAGAAAATGAAAAATCGTTTGGTAAAACTGATTGATAAGATTCTGTTACGCAAACGTGCTGTGATTGAGTCGGTCAATGACCACCTGAAAAATATATGTCAAATCGAACACTCTCGTCATCGTAGTCCATTTAACTTTTTGGTTAATTTGATGGCTGGTTTAGCTGCTTATACTTATTTGCCTAATTTGCCTAAAAAACCTTCCATTGATATTTACCCAAAAGATTTACCTGCACTACCTCCTGCCATTTTTTAGCTCCGTCGAACTCACGTTAAAAGACATACCAAATATATTCGCGATAACAACTCGCGAATCAAATTTGATTTATATTTTAATATGGTTTATTTTATATTTTAGAATTTTGGAGCTAGGTGTCCATTTAAATACGCACAACGTAGTTGAAGCATTTGTGGTAGATTTTCGTACTTCCACTGTGCGCCGACTATTTGTAGTCGCTTATCAATTTGCTTGACTGCTGACTCGACTGCACCTGAACCAATCGAGCTTAACTGCTCTGCTTGGAAGTACATATAATTAACTAGGCGATGCCTATGTTTACATAGATAATTTAGAAAATTAGTCACTAGTACTGTGCGACAGAAATAATCAGACAGTTTAAAATTGAGAAATGACATG
>NZ_CAWUDP010000206.1:0-5977 GCF_963920835.1 Scytonema sp. PCC 10023 | reverse complement strand
TTATCTTTGGAAGCCTTGAATACTTTTGTAGAACTTGCACCACCAGGACCAGCAAATGCTGTAGTACCAAAATATACAGACTTACTATTCAAGTTGTAATTGGCATAATTGTTCTCAGTAAGATTTGTTATGCCATACAAACTAAAGCCACCAGCGATAACTTCTTGTTGTTCAACAGATAATTCGGTAAATAAAGCGTCAGACATGATTGAAAACCTCGTAAAATTGATTTGAGTTGAATTTGTTTTTAGCTCTTAGTTGATTGCCTTTTCTTGTGTTTGGCGCTCATCTCGTTGCTTACTTTTATAAGATACGAGCAACTCACTAGTAGAGTCATTTGCGTTTTCAGACAACTTGATTACCACGTTGAGAAAAAACTGTTGTCAAATTACGAAGCGAATCATTTCCGAAAAATACATACAGCAGCAATTCAGTCGTCAGAACTCAGAACTCAGAAGTAAAAAGGGCTTAGTGTCTCGGCTTTTAGACAAAGCGCGTTGTACTTCATGCACGAACAATGTGCTGTAAAAGCAATACGCAAAAACCCGGTTTATTTAATAAACCGGGTTTCTGGTATACGGGATATGCTAAGACGCCGGGAAAACTATGGATCCTAGGGTTTTGGCGTGAAATTATATATTACGTATTCAACTATTTGTCGATGACAGATTATTCAAAAGACGATCGCGAATTGCCGTCAGTTGCTCTTGGTTGTTGACTGGCGATCGCGGCGCTGGTAATTCTGTATTGGGCCAGTTGGTTAAATCGAAGCAGGGACATAGCGACGGGGGCATACCCACGTTTCTCACTGGTACCGGCATACTGCAACGAGCGCATGGAGACACCTCCCAAGCAGGCGTCAGCAATTCCGCTATAGTTTCCTGTGTTCCTTCCAGGTAGCAGTCGCCCGACTCACGTGAAATAATTTTCTGCCAGCAGTTTTCAAACTCGTCACTGTAACGGTCACCATTGATGACCTCTCGCGGCTGTAAGGTTGCCGCACCGTTGTTAATTACAACTTTTTTACCTAGCTGGAACCAGTAAGCTAAGTATCTTTTAACGTTTTTTTCTGATGCCATACTAAAATTTTAGATTCTAAATTGTCGTTTTTAAATCAGGAATCGTAAATAAAGTCTTAAGAAGAGTTATCAGTTGTTAAATGTTAGTTATATTCCCGTCACTCTACTCGCTTTTACTTGGCAATGGCGAACCCAGCACACTGAGATTCAGAACATGACCTCCAGTCACTAAGTAAACTTCTTGGCAAAGACCTCCTAACTGACGTACTAAAGAACCTAGGCGATCGCGGAAGGTTCGACCTGTAGCATAACCTGGCACAACACCCCAACCTGTTTCCTCAGCTACAAAAATCATGTCCGCAGCAACTAACTGTACTGTTTCTAAAAACTCTTGGACAATGTTTTGCCAAGTCAACTCGTCTTGTTCCAAGAAATTTGCTACCCAAGTACCTAAAGAATCTACCAAAAGGCAGATGTTTGGTTTCGCGTCAGCAAGAACAGCAGACAATTCATATGGCACTTCTAATGTCATCCAATCTTGAGGACGGCGTTCTTTGTGTTGTTGGATGCGTTGCTGCCATTCTTGATCATCTGAGTTTTCTACTGCCGTTGCCACATAGATAACCGCGAGTTGTGACTTTACTGCCAGAATTTCTGCCCATTCGCTTTTGCCAGAGCGCGCTGGTCCAGTCACTAATATGACTTTACTCAAAGCTGTTTACCTAGTATCTTGAATTAAGAAGGGTTGTAATTCTACCAGGCTATCAACTATTAGCTATTATTAGCTATCAGTTAGCCGACGGCTAAACGCTGAGTGCAGAACGTTTTTTACTCTTATTTTTTTACCATAAGGCTGGCAACTTGTCGCCAAAATAACTTTTAATAGTAAGACTAGCACCAGCATTATCTCAAGGCTGAAGTGTTAAGTATGAAGTAACTATAAAGTAAGAAGTATAAAGTATGAAATTATTAAGTGTGATTAATTTTTCATCTTTTGTCCTTCAACATAGCTGCCTTCATCCTTAAACACTACAAGGTACAGCACACTTTCTTTGATATCGGTATGAAAGCAGGCATAAAACGCATAGAGGCAACTCTACACGATTTAGGGACTCGCAACACTGCTGGATCTGACGAACCGGATGGTTTGACAAAGCCATCTGTATCGTTTCGGATCAGCGTTGGGAGTGAGGATCGCTCAGCACCCAATCCTGAACCGTCCACAGAGCAGCCTCTTACGCAATCGGAACAAAATTCACCTACCCACGATACCTCTGTACAGACTTTTCCAGCACAAGATAGCGATTGCAAAGCACCAAGCTTACCTAAGTTCAAAACTCCTAGCTTTACAAGCCATCGCAACGGAGCAAATCCCGCCTTGGCAATGAATTTATTGCAAGAAATTCAGGAAAATGTTGCCTCTTGGCAAAGAGAACTGCAAAAAATCGTCCGGCAGATTCAAGACATATATCTAGAAGGACCGATTGTCAATGGCTGGCTAGAGTCCCACGAACATCAACGAGAACCAGGAGGAACCGCAACACTGCGCCATGCGGAAGTTGACCGCCTCATGGACTATGTAGAAGAAGTTTGCGCGACTGATGATAGCATCTCCTGCGAATCGTCCCGTGCTGGGTATCGTCTGTGTGGTTTGGATGCTTCTGGTAAAGTGTGGTCGCGTCCGTGTCCAGCCGAACAAGTTGCGAGCGTGAGTATGGCAATTGCGCGTTACCAAAAGTTGCGCCAACTGTTGGGGCGAAAGCAACATCTAGAAACCCGTTTGACTCAATTGGCAGAAAGTCTTGTGATTTTGCACGGTCATATTCAATCGTAGTGAAATTTGACTAGGAAAGAACACAGAACTCACGAGTTAGAATCCAGAAGAGTTTTTTTGCACCTAGTAGTTTATGTCATTAATTTTGACATGTCATAGGGGTCAGATCCCCGACTTCTTTAAGAAGTCGGGGATCTTGTAACCCATTAGAATTAATCAAACAGACTACTAACCCAAGTATTGGTCAATCTCTCGCCTAGGCGTAGCGGACATATGCGAAAACTCGGCATCCCCGCCCAACGCAGTGTCCTTAGTTCCAACGTGATCCGCCGCCATACCTAGCGCTTTTTCTAATATATTTCGAGCAGCGTTGTGATCTCTGTCCTGGATGTGTCCGCAGTAGGGACAAGTATGCGTCCCGGTGCTCAATGTTTTCTTGACAACCTTTGCGTAGTTAGAACAATTAAGGCTTGTATAGTGAGGTGGTACAGCGACTGTAACCGCGCCAAACACTTGTTCTCCCTAGAAGTAGGAGTGCTCCATCAACAATAGCACTACTTCCTCCTAACGTTGTGGTCAAAACATCAGCATCAGACAGTTTCTCATACCCGAAATTGATGTTGTTTAGTTCCCGATGGTATTTGTATCTGTCGTATTTGTATTGTTGACTGAAGTATGCGCGTTTTGGGTATTAGAAGTTGTATTATAACCTCCATTCTGACTTCCAATTCCACTAAGTATATAAATATTTCCCACACTCACTAAAGGTCCAAACAGAAAATTTCCTCCACTAATTGCTACTAAATCAGTATCGTCTAGTTCGTCTGAGAATTCCCAATACCCTAAATTTGTGTTGTTTAATTTTCGTTCTTTGGATACTAATGTGTTGATTACTCTTTTAAATACGTTGGTTTTATGTGCTTTCATTTTTTGTTACCTCTATTGTATGTGTTTTCACTGTGTCAAAGTGATTATTTTTATAGTATAGCGTTACCACAGAATTGTATATGTACTCACTTAAGTATTTACATAGAATTTACGCAGAATTTACACAGAGCGATATACCTACAGGAGAAAGTCAAAGGAAAAAACTTGGTTGGGGAGTCGGACATTTTTGGGAGAGATTAGCAAGGACAGCAGGCTAAAGTTGGACTTTATCATGGGTATGTGGTTAATAGTTACTAAAAGAACCAACAACTAGCAACCAACATCCAAAAACCAAACTTAAAGCTTATGCCAAATACGCAAATCTCTGCCATAATTTGCACTCACAATCGAGATACTTATCTAGGCGCTGCTATAGATAGCCTTTTGGCGCAGGATTTTGTTGGTGAGTTTGAAGTCGTGGTGGTGGATAATGGATCGAGCGATCGCACTCGCGAAGTCGTAGAACACAGAAGCCACAATCCTCGCCTCAAGTATGTTTTTGAACCTATCATTGGTTTATCAGTTGCCCGCAACACTGGCGCAAGAGTTGCGAGTTCTGAAATTTTGGCGTATCTTGATGACGATGCAGAGGCAAACTCCCACTGGCTACAGGTTTTGTACTCAGCTTATCAAGAAAACCCTAAACTCGCGATCGCGGGTGGCAAAGTGACTCTATTATGGCCTGAAGGAACCCAACCCCCACGTTGGCTATCTACTGGATTATCTGCCAATCTGGGAGCATATGACTTGGGGGACGCTATTGTCTACATTGACAACCCAGGACAAACCCCCAGAGGCTTAAATTACTCCATACGCCGCAGTTTTCTTGAAGAAATAGGGGGTTTTGATACTCATCTGGGTCGAGTTGGTACAAAATTATTATCAAACGAAGAACTGCAAATGACCGAACTTGCCCTTCAACGGGGAATGCAAGTTGCTTATCTTCCCAACGCCCTTGTCGCTCACAATGTCGCCCCAGAACGTCTCAAGCGTTCCTGGTTTTTCAACCGAGGTTGGTGGCAAGGTATTAGTGAGTGTTATCGGGAACAACTTGCTGGCAAAGCTGGTTTAGGACAATTGCAGCGTGGTAGTGAGCGCTTTTTGCGAGGTTTGTATAAAACAGTACAATATTTTTCAGATCCCGCAGAACGATTTGATAAAATTGTCTATGCATATGGTCAAATTGGTTACTTAAATGCTGCGATTCAGGGTCTTGTGTTCAAATCGAAGAAAGAATAACGAATAATTATATGCCTTCCAAATTACCAGTTTCCGTACTGATTCCGGCAAAAAATGAACAAGCAAACTTGCCTGCCTGTCTCGCAAGCGTCACTAGAGCTGATGAAGTGTTTATTGTAGATTCTCAAAGTAGTGACAAAAGCGTCGAAATCGCTCAAAGTTATGGCGCAAATGTTGTCCAATTCTACTTTAATGGACGCTGGCCCAAAAAGAAAAATTGGTCTTTAGAAAACTTACCTTTCCGCAACGAATGGGTGTTAATTGTTGATTGTGATGAGCGCATCACCCCTGAACTGTGGGATGAAATTGCCCAAGCAATTCAAAATCCAGAATACAATGGTTATTACCTCAACCGTCGAGTCTTTTTTTTAGGGACATGGATTCGCCACGGTGGTAAATATCCCGATTGGAATTTGCGTTTATTCAAGCACAAACAAGGTCGCTACGAAAACCTTAACACTGAGGAGATTCCCAACACTGGTGATAACGAAGTTCACGAACACGTTATTTTAGATGGGAAAGCTGGATATCTGAAAAATGATATGATACATGAGGATTTCCGTGACCTTTATCATTGGATAGAACGACATAACCGTTATTCCAATTGGGAAGCTCGTGTTTATCTCAATTTGCTTACAGATAAAGATGACAGCGGTACTATTGGTGCAAATCTCTTCGGTGATGCCGTACAACGCAAGCGCTTTTTGAAAAAAGTGTGGGTGCGGCTGCCATTTAAACCATTTTTGCGGTTTGTTTTGTTCTACATTATTGGGCGTGGTTTTTTGGATGGCAGGGCTGGGTATATTTATGCACGGCTTCTCAGTCAATATGAGTATCAAATTGGTGTCAAACTCTACGAATTACGTAAATATGGGGGTCAGTTAAATACCACCTCCACCTCTGTTGCTGAAAAACCATCCGTCCCTCAAGAAGTTGGGCAGACGGTGCTTTAGGGGAGATGGGGGGAGTGAGGGAGATGAGGGAGATGAGGGAGATGAGGGAGATGAGGGAGATGAGG
>NZ_CAWUDP010000205.1:0-6057 GCF_963920835.1 Scytonema sp. PCC 10023 | reverse complement strand
CCCACGTAGCAACAACAGTCTAGAATCCACGTTTTTCAAAGCGTGGAGAGTTCAAGTCTTTACTGGGAGCATCCCTAACTGTGAAACAGCATTCGCAATTCCTGCTGATTGCAAGCAAGGAGAATGCCCACATTGTTTTTTATCTTTTGCTAAAATCTTTTGCTAAAATGACGAAACGTCAGAAGCCTTGTTGACTTTAAAGCCTGTCAATGATTCGCACAAAATGAAATCATGATGGTTGTGATATTGTGAGCCGAAGAACAGGTTTTGATGGGTATACCGGACAAACGAAGTCAATGGAGTTGTGCGATCGCTCCTCGGATAGCAGTGGTAATTGCTCCCTCTTGCATGGCATCCACCAGTTGCTGACCTTGCAGAACAAGAAGCTGTTTGAAAATGGGATCTTTGTCTGCCTCATTCAGAAGCACTTGCTTAATCAGTTCCGCCTGAGTCCCTGTTGTAGTAGCAACACTCTGCCCTTGTAGTTGAGCTAGGAAATTCCGCACCGTGGTTGTGACTTGCACTTGATCGGAACTATTGGCAACGATGTTGCGAACTTGATCGGCGGCTTCATTATATTCAATTTGCCCAGAGCCTGCCAGGTTAGTTATAGTACTGCCAGTAATGAAGAAACTGTTCTCCAATGGACGTTTGCTGAATTCTTTTAGTGCCTCAGCTTGGCTGGTGGCAATTCCTAGTAAGCTGTTAATTTGCTGTTCTTTAGTAGAGAGCAGTTGCTTCAACTCTTCATAGGAGGCATTAAGGCGTTGCTCTATTTCTTTGGTAGGTACGTTCTCATTATGACTTACTTTAACAACCCACAGATCCCCTCGTTTTTCAAGCCCTTTGAGTTCTAATCCCAAACCATCGTCTTCTAAATGGAGTTTTTGCAGGGCAAAGGTGAAAGCACGCCAGTTGACTCCTTCTTTGAAAACTAATTCAACGACATTACCGACTTCTTGATAAAGGGATTCAAATTCTCTGGGTTCAAAATTTCGGTCTGCTGGATAGCGATCGGTAGGTTCTTCCTTTTCGTCTAATTTGCGATAAATATAGTCACACTGGACATTGGTAAAGCAGGTCTGGCTATTGATGTTCCAATCTTGAATGCAGCTTCCAGTTAAATTAGCATTTGTAAAGTCAACATCGATAACCTGTGCATTAGCCAGGATACTTCCGCGTAAGTCTGCACCTTGTAGGTCTGCTCCAGTTAAATCTGTATCAATAAACTTCATACGGCGCAAGTCTGCACCTTGCAGATAAGCACCTCGCAAATTCAAACGGCTAAAATCTGGCTCTTCAGAACATCCCCGAGTCAAAAGTTTCTGTACTTTGGGAATTTCTAAATCTAAATACCGACTATCAACTCTAGCTCTTTCGAGTCCCGTGGCACCTTGGAAACAAGTGCGGTACAGTTTACGTGCGCGTAAATCTGTATTACCTAACTTAGCATTCCTAAAGTTAACTCCGCTTAAGTCTAGGTTATGAAAGGATGTACCACGCCAGGAGCCAGTTGCAAGTGCCCAATTACGCAGCAAATTTGGATGATCCCAAGGTACATTTTGACGTTTATTAACCCACCAGCTACTAAATACCAAGCCAAGACTATATATAAAGCCAGTTACAACTGCTACTGCTTTAGTTGATGGTTCTTGTACCTTCAAATTGTAAACTGCTGTATTAGCACCAAAATTGGTAGCAAGCATAATGAACGCAAGACTGAAGATTTTTAAGCATAGGGGTCTAGCAAATAAGATGTCAAATAGAGCAATTGCAGAACGACTGACGATAAAAGTAATGCTACAGAACGCTAGACCAAATAAAGCAACAAATGCAGTATTCCCTAAAAAGCCAGATGAAATTTTTAGCAGACTTAACTTTGCTAGTAAACTGAAGCTCACTATACACATGAAAAGAGCCAAAGCCCATGCCAGTAGACTTTGGCTCAAGCTCCGATAAATTGCAATTATGAACCAGACGATTAGACATACAGTTGTACATATGTACGAGAAAAAGTCAGAGTCTGCTTTTCCACTTAAAAAAAAAGCGCTAAGACTGCCAAAATAAGCAGATGGTATGCTTGATGCAGAATAAAGCCCAAGGAGCAACAGGGATAATAAAATCTTTACTAAAGCTTGCTGACCTGCAAGCGCTTGAATTAGGTCAGAACTTAAAGATGCTTGCTCAAATTGGCGATCCAATGATTTGCTCCATGCCTTAGTAAAGCATAAACCACAGATTGTACATTTCTCAGGACATGGTGCAGGGGATCAAGGGTTAGCTTTGGAGGACGATTCAGGGCAAACGCAGCTTGTAAGCACTGAAGTCCTAACTCAGTTATTTAAGCTGTTGAAAGAAAAAATAAATTGTGTTTTGCTCAACGCCTGTTATTCAGAAGCTCAAGCTGAGGCAATTCACCAACCCATTAACTATGTCATTGGTATGAATCAAGCTATTGGCGATCGCGCTGCCATCAAATTTGCAGGAGCATTTTATCAAGGGCTGGGGAATGAACTATCCATTGAAGACGCTTATGAGCTTGGGCGCATCGCCATTCAACTAGCAGGCATTCCAGAGTCACTGACTCCAATTCTGAAAATTAGAGCGAAACCTCCTGCTGAAAGTAAAACTAGTTCTCAGCAGGAGCAAAAACAAGATAAACCGGAAGATATTTCACCATTTAGTAACTTATTTAACATATCAAACAGCAGTATCAAAAACGTTAGTGGATCGCGAACAATCAATTATCATGAATCCTCTAGCTAATCGCTAATATCATGACGAGATGAAAACCCACAATTAAGCTACTGCTATTTCCGGTAGCCAAAGTACAATAGAAAAGCAGTGACAAATAATTTGTCGCTCTACAGCTTATCTCTTTCTAAGCTTTCAATAAAGATTCTCCCCCATCAATCCAAACTTCGGTACCAGTAATGTGGCTGGAAGCATCTGATGCTAAAAAGAGAACTAATTGTGCTACCTGCTCCGATGTTCCTGGTTTACCATCAGTCAAAGGAATGTGCCCTTCAGGAAACTCAACAGGTTCTTGAACGCTTTCTAAATCCCGTCTTTGAGTGCTTTCGTTAATATTTGTTTCAATGGCACCAGGGCAAATTACGTTAACACGAATGCGGTGTTTAGCTAGCTCCAAAGCCACCATTTTTGTGAAAGCCACTTGTGCCGCTTTTGTGCAAGAATAAGCAGTAGCGCCAGTGTTACTAAAAATACGTGTACCGTTGACAGATGAGGTGATAATCACAGAACCTCCCTGCTTTTTCAAATAAGGCACAGCGTATTTTACTGTGAGAAACGTTCCTTTTAAATTGACATTTATTGTTTTATCCCACTCTTCGGGTGCCAATTCCTCGATAGGTGCCCATACACCATTAATACCGGCGTTAGCAAACACAATATCCAAGCGCCCCCACTTATCTACAACTTGTTGGGTTGCTTGTTGCATTTCTTCTGGATGTGAGATATCAGCAACTAGTGGTATTGCTTCACCATTATCATTCTGAATTTCGGCAACAGTGTCTTCTAGTTCCTCCTTTGTTCGCCCCAAAGCAGCAACTTTTGCACCTTGTTTTGCAAACAATTTTGCTGTTGCTTTAGCTATACCTGAACCTGCTCCTGTGATTAAAGCTACTTTACCTGCTAGTTGCATAAATAAATATTTTTATTTTTTTAACTAACAGTTGTTTAACATAAACTTGAGTTTTGATTCA
Organism: Scytonema sp. PCC 10023; assembly: GCF_963920835.1. NCBI lineage: Bacteria > Bacillati > Cyanobacteriota > Cyanophyceae > Nostocales > Scytonemataceae > Scytonema > Scytonema sp. PCC 10023. Next base: position 2,332 of record NZ_CAWUDP010000205.1, on the reverse strand, counting down.
TACTGCTACTGGCATAAAGATTTTCTCTGTCTAATTGCATAAATCATTAGACAGAGGACAAGCAATACTGTGTAATTTAAAATACGCTTTAACTTGTCTGTCGTAAGATTGATGACGCTACCGTGATGTCTCTTCGATACTGCTTTCGATATGACAGCAATTGCACTTCCCTGGACATAAGAAATAAATGACAGCTTTATTAACTACCACTGCACAATTTGAGCGAGTTGCCAAAATAGTGGCGCAAAGGGTAGCGCAGCTATTGTGTGCGGCAGTTTTTGTAATTGACCAACATTCAATAGCAATTGCCAGTAGCGATCGCAAGCTTGTTGGGCTTTCCTTCAACCATATCTGTGGACAACTCACTTTTGATTACCTACGAGTGCCGATTAATTTTGATACACAAGTAGGTGAAGTGATTATTGGCAAACCTGACAATGGTGAGGAAATTTCTCCTCGCTTAGCACAGGTCATCGTGGAACTGGTAGTTAATCAAACAGCAGTCATTGATGCTTTGCCTAACCAACATCAGTTAAAGAATAAGTTTATTTACGATTTACTTAACGGTTTAATAGATGACGAGGCAACTGTCCTACACCATAGTAAACTTCTAGGCTTAGATTTAACACCACCCCGTGCAGTGATTTTAATCGATGCTGCCGATTACATTTTAGGAAATGGAGTCTCTGATGAAGACTTGGAGAATGTCTCAGCGTCACTGCGTCCCCGCGTCGCCACCTCCTCTTTAGCAGAGGCGCAAATACGGCGACGGGCTACTTTAGTCATTGGCAGTGTTGTCAGCTTTTTCCATCTGCCTAACGATACAATTTGCGCTTATCTCGGTGATGGCGAGGTGGCTGTCCTTAAAGCAAGCGATACGAAAAACTTGGGGAGTTGGGCAAATCGTGGCGATGTTCCAGACCAGTGTAGTTCTTCTTGGGCAAATCTCACAGCGCTAAAGCGGGCGGCAGAGGCTTTATTATCAAGGTTACGAGCTGATACCGACGCATCGATTAGCATTGGCATTGGTCGCTATCACCCAGGAATGCGCGGACTTGCCCAATCATACCAGGATGCACGGGCAGCTTTGTCTTTGGGGTGCCGCTTTCGCGATCGCAATCAAGTACATTGCCTTGATAGATTGGGAATTGCAGCTTTTATTGGGGTTGCGGATGAGCAGACAAAAATCGAATTGGCAACATATCTATTGAGTCCTCTCAACCACGAACCGGAATTGCTCACAACCTTAGATACCTTCTTTTCTGAAGACTGCTGTCCCTCTTCCACAGCAAATCGACTGTCGATTCACCGGAATACGCTGAGTTACCGATTAGATAAGATTACTTCGCTCACTGGACTTGATCCACGCCGCTTTGATGATGCGGTGCAGATTCGTTTGGCTTTGCTGATGCGGAGACTGCGGTGATTGTTAATATAACTTTTTGTAACAAGTTTTCAAGCTCGCCCCTAATACTGCGCTGCGATGTTATGATCAAAGGTGAGAATTAATTCGGCGACTTCGTTTGTTTTTAGTATTGACAGGCTTTTTCCTTTTGGTATTTACAGGCTCCTCTCCGAAATCTAAATCTCTACACACTTATGATTTTGGAGATAATCTATGTCACTTTATGTAGGTAACCTCTCTTACGAAGTTACACAAGATGATCTGAATGCTGTTTTTGCAGAATATGGTTCTGTAAAACGTATTCAGCTACCTACTGACCGTGAAACAGGTCGTCTGCGCGGCTTTGGTTTTGTGGAAATGGGTACAGAAGCTGAAGAATCAGCTGCCATTGAAGCTCTTGATGGCGCTGAATGGATGGGTCGTGACCTTAAAGTAAATAAGGCTAAACCCAGGGAAGATAGAGGTTCGTTTAATGGTAACCGAGGCAACAACAGCTTCCGTAACCGCTACTAAGCGAAATAGATTAAACCCTATTGCTCTTAAATAACTTCTCTTGAACCCACCCAGATTCCCATCTGGGTGGGTTCGTTTTTGCCAAGGAATCGCTTGTTAATGTTGCATTTTTTTTTTAAGTGCTACATTCATTTACCTAACTCCATAAGAAGGCTCCCGCCATACTGTACACAGGAAAGCGGTGAGATGAATTATGGGTCAAAACCGAGACGCACCTTAACCAATTTTCTGTGTAACAGAAACAGGGCGAGGTGCAGTCGAGGTTTTGACAATCTTTACCTTTGCGGGAACTTAGAATCATCATCGTCGTCTTACCATGTATAAGTCGTGGTAAGATTAGCTGATGATAGTATACGAAGCCAAGTTGGAAGGAACAGATAGCCAGTATCGCAAGCTCGATGAAGCTTTGCGGAC
>NZ_CAWUDP010000204.1:0-6121 GCF_963920835.1 Scytonema sp. PCC 10023 | reverse complement strand
TAAGATTCATCAGCAATCTCGCGAGCAACTTTAAGGGCTTCGGGCATTAATGCTTGGGGCAGTTTGTCAGCTAAAGCTCTTAGGGCATCGGCGCGATAAGATTCATTAGCAATCTCGCGAGCAACTTTAAGGGCTTCGGGCAACACTTCGGGCAGTTTATCAGCTAAAGTAGTTAGGGCATTGGCGCGATAATATTCATCAGCAATCTCGCGAGCAACTTGAAGGGCTTCGGGCAACACTTGGGGCAGTTTGTCAGCTAAAGTAGTTAGGGCATTGGCGCGATAATATTCATCAGCAATCTCGCGAGCAACTTGAAGGGCTTCGGGCATTAATGCTTGGGGCAGTTTGTCAGCTAAAGCTGTTAGGGCTTTGGCGCGATTATATTCATCAGCAATCTCGCGAGCCACCTGAAGGGCTGTTTGCAGTGCCTGCTCTTTTAAGACTTGTGACAGATACTCAGCTAAAGAAGTAAGTGTACTTACTTTTTTCTCCGGATCAGGAATTTGCAGGGCATAAGCTAAACCCTGTTCTTGTGTCCATACTTTTTTCTTAACTAGTGCAATTAGCAATTCTTTTGGTAAATTAGCTGCCAAACTGTTCAAGGAAGCTGTCATCAAAGCATAGCGGCACTGTAACCTAATCGAATGTGAGGAGTTTTCTTTTGATATTTCTTCTGCCAATCGCCAAGCACGAGCGACATCTGTCACAAAAATAGCGGTTTGCCCTAGGCGATCGCACGCTTCATACCATCCATTCTTCCCAGCTTTAGTTTCTTCTTTAGTTTCTTCCTGAAGCAGTTGGTGCAACTCCTCTTTTTTACCAGCCTGTTCTAAATGCCAGCTAAGCTTTGCATGAATATAACCATCATTTGGGAGTGTGTGCCATAATCCTGCTTGGGTTTTTCTACGATATCGCTCCAATAGCATCGAATGACCATCAGCTAAACTTTTTAATCCTAAGCCAGGTAATTGTTGCGGGTGTTCAGCAGATGGTTCACTTATGAGCAATTTCTTCGCCATCTCATGCATTAAGTCATGAAGTTTGTAAGTTTGCTTTTGCTCACCGAGGGTTACTCCTAGCTGTAATAATGCCTTGGATTTGAAGGAACGTAATGTCGTTAAAGCTTGTCTAGGAGTCATTTCCCAAAGCGTTGCAGCCATGACTTCAGTAATCGTGACATCTTCTGGTAAAATTCCAAACCATGAAAATTGCCGCAGCATTTCTGGGGTTAAAGAGCGCAAGCTGAGGTTGAAAGAAGCTATTAAGCTATAATGCTTACGTTTTTCTTCGCTACTGTACTGTTCTAAACCTGGTAAATTTAGCGTTTCCAAACGAGCAATATCTGCTTGTAAATCTTCTAGTAACTCTGCCCAGGTTACTCCTTCTGCCACTTGGGCTGCTGCTAAATCCAGTGCTAATGGCAAAAAACCTACTGTAGTAGCTAATTCTTCTGCTAGCTGTTGTTCATCACTGGTTAATTGTACGCCGCGAGATTTTTGCAGTAATGAGAGTGATTGTTTGAGGCTCAATACATCCAAGTCATAGCGAGTTGCACCCTTGATGACTGCTTCTCGCGTCGTGACAAGCACTCGACAATTTGAACCTCCGACTCGAAAAGGTTCTACGTGTTCTGGATTCCAAGCATCATCAACAACCAGCAATGCCTTCTTGTCATAAAGTAATGTCTGCAATTGCAGCTTTGCATCATATACAGTTATGGGTTTGTAGTCACGGTCTCCTAACTGTCGAATCCAGTTACCCAAAAACGGTAATAAGTCAGGGTTTTGACCCAAAGTTACCCATAACACCCCGTCTGGAAAATGAGTTTGCACTTCCAGATCATGTGCTAATGCTGCTGCCAATGTGGATTTGCCAATTCCACCTAACCCATAAATAGCGCTAACAACTAATGTACCTGGTCTGTCCGCTTCTTGATCAAGTAAAGCATTTTTAACAGCTTGCTGATGTTCTGGACGCTCTACAAAATATTGAGGTAGGGATGGAGCTTGACAGAAACAGCTTTTTTTATACTCAGTGCTTGGCTTTTTGAGAGTGGCTGCTGTAGTAGATGCTGCTTGTTGTTTTGATTTTTCGGGTCTACGGTTTTCCCACTCAGTATCAAACTTGTCCAGATTTTTTGCGCTTTCTTTGAACCACGGTGTCAAGGTAAAGTCCCACTTTTCTGTACCCCGCTTTTGCAAACGATTATCTGCCAATATCCCCAAAAAGTCTTCCATTCGTTGCAGGGCTTCTCGGATTTGCGCTTTGGTGAGATGACCTTTACCGTCTTTTTTTGTCAGTGCTTCTAAATGTCTCAGCGTTGTCTCAACTATTAATTTGGGCTGAGCAGAGTTAGATTCATCCCATCTAAACTTGATGTCGCAGTTATCATCAGCCAAGTCGTCCAAGGACATCAATGCTTCAAATAAACGCCTTACTCTCGCTTTGACATCATCGCCGTAAGTAGCTCTTGGCATCTGCTCGGATTCGGTAACTTCCGAAAAGTTTAGGTTTGGGGTAGCAATATCCGAATTGTAGCACCTACCCCAAACTGCTATCTTTTAGTTCACACAAACTTTAACCGCCGTTCTACCACCATACTTGCTTTGGGACTGTACCCTAAATCGAACCTAATTTCTAGAACAAACAAATGAAATGAGGTTCAAACCATGAGTCACAATTCCCCTAATTACCTTGTCGCTACACCTGAAATACGCGGGAGCGTGGTAGCCCCGAAATCCGAGGCTCAAGAAATTAAATGAATTGAGACTTCTTTTGTTATTTATATCGGGGCGGAAACGCGACACGGGCAGATTTATCTGCCGTGACTTTTTCTTATCAACTACTCAATATATTCACTGCAACTTAAATTATTTAAAACCGCTTGTTGCTCTACTAGTTCCCATGTTTCTGTTGTTAGCCATATTCCTTTTTGTTTTTTCAAAGAGCTATAAATAACAAGTTGATTTTTTAGTTTTTTTTGTCATTTTCCTGTTGAAATACTTAGAGCAATGCATTAAACTAAGAATAGCTTAACACAACCAAGGAGGTGATTTTAAGTGGCAAAAAGCAAGACTCCATCATTCATTATCGAAATTCCATTAATTGTTGACAGTCAGCAAGAATCGGAGTTACTATCTCGTTTTCAAGCGTCAAGGCAACTTTATAATGCTTGCTTAAACGAAGCTATGGTCAGGATGGAGTTGGTTCGTAAATCCGAGGTATATCAAACAGCTAGAAAGATATCTAAGGAACAAAAGAAGAAACGCTCAGAAGCATTCTCTAAGGGTAGGGAGGCTTACAGATATTCAGATTACGATTTACAGGCTTATGCCACTATAGTTAGTAATAAATCTAAATGGATTGCAGAAAAAATTGATTCCAATACTCAACAGACGATAGCCTCTCGCGCCTTTAAAGCTAGTGAAAAAGTCTTGTTTGGGTTAGCTACAAAAGTCCGTTACAAAGCATTCTCTCGGTTTAAGTCAGTAGAGGGGAAATCCAACAAGCAAGGTTTAAGGTGGAAAGACAATTCCGTTGTTTGGGGTAAACTCAAACTTAAACCAATTATTGACGAACTGAACCCAGTCATACAGCACGGGCTAAAAAGCAAGGTTAAATATGTTCGCTTATTGTGGAGGGACTTAAACGGAACTAGGAGATGGTATGTTCAGTTAGTCAACGAAGGAACCGCTTATCAAAAACCAAAAAACTATGTTTCCAATGGACTAGTAGGGATTGACGTTAATATTTCCAACATTGCATTTGTTGCAGATAAGCATGCTGGATTGTTACCTTTTGCAGAAAACGTTCCCACGTTTCAAAAAAAGATAACTCAACTACAACGGAAAATGCAACGCTCTCAACGTGTTGCCAATCCTAGTAATTACGAGCCAGATTTTCAAGCCAAAAAAGGACGTAGGACTATTACCAAAAAAGGGAAGGTAATAAAAGGTTGTCGTAATTGGAAAAAATCGAAAAATTATCAGAAGACTGCACTTAACAAGCGGGAACTAGAACGTAAAAAGAGTGCATATGCTCTGTCTCAAAATCGTGCTGTTGTCAATGAAATTTTGAGACATGGCAATGTGATTAAAGCTGAAAAAGTATCTGTAAAGGGATGGCAGAAACGTTACGGCAAGGCAATTTCTGCTAAATCGCCTGGATTTGTCCAATCTGAATTGCAACGTAAGGCTGAGAGTGCTAACGGTCAATTCATCACTTTTTCTACTCAGAAAACTGCATTGTCACAAACTCATTTGAACGGGCAACGCATTAAAAAGACCCTATCAGAAAGAGCTCACAAAGATGTCACAGGCAAAGCAGTTATGCAGCGCGATCTCTTCAGCGCTTATTTGAGTAGATTTGTTAATGAGGATCAGCTTTTATGGGAGGATGCTGCTAGTCAGTATTCGGGGACGGAGTCGTTCCTTGTGGATGCCTGGAAGCGTTATGAAAAACAAACCGCGAGTCAAGTAGGCAAGCCTGAAAGCGGGAAGACTCATTCTCCCTCAGAGCGGTTATCCCAGAAAGGCAAAAAGTCTAGCCAGATAGTCAGTAAGGACGAAAAGCTAGTCCCAACTTTGCCCGAATCCGCGTCACTTTAGTGCGCGGAGTGGCTCAAAAGAAACAGGTTTACCGTTAGAGTCGAGAGGAGCTATTATGCTCCGTCCCTCTCTGTTAGATCCGTGCTTGTGACTTTCACCACACACGGCTCCCGATGTTCTTAGCTTTCGCTTTTGCTCATGTGTATGTAATCGTGACAGCTTTCGTGAACCGCTAGAAGGTTGTTGTTCTTCCAGTTGCTATGATTTCCATCTACGTGATGTAGGTGTACTCTCTCTCCGGTGAGCATCTTTAAGCCACAATGACCGCATGAATGGTTCTGCCTTTTGAGGGCTTTAGAGGTGTTGCCGTCGTAGAGCTTGCTATTGCGTTCGCTCCAGTAGGTTATATCTCCGTCATGGGGGGATTTTCTTCCAGTCACCATGACGTGTTTACCTTGAGAGTAAGGAACTTTGGGGAATGCCTTCTCAACAAGCTTTATGCTTGAGTAGCGGTCATTCTTGGTTTCCTTATTGAATACCTTGAATGTTCTGTGGTTTAAGAACCATAATGAATTGCGTGAGCCTTTCATCTTGCAGAACCTATGGTAATTTCTCCAGCCTCTTATGATGGGGGCGAGCTTTTCAGCTTTTTCCCCTGAACCATAGTTCGAGTTGTTGACGATTCTCTTGACTTTCTTGCGGAACTTTTTGTAGTTATCCACAGAGGGAACACATCTAAACTTTCCGTTGCTTTGCACGCTTATGTGCCAGCCTAAGAAGTCAAATCCATCTGTCGCGGCGGTTATCTTGGTTTTCTTCTCGCTGACGTTCATTCCTCTTGCTGCTAGAAACTGGTTGATTCTTTCAAGTATCTCTTCGGCGTTATCTTCTGGTCTAAGTATAATTACCATATCGTCCGCATAACGGATTGATGGTTCTGTGATATCTTTTTCCCGAGTATTGGGAGTTATCCTTCTACCCTTGATAGAGTTATATCTGTGTATACTTTCGATTCCGTTGAGCGCAATATTAGCTAATAGCGGACTGACCACGCCTCCTTGGGGTGTTCCTTGCTCGGGAAATTCGGGGTTTATTCCGGCTTTCAAACATCGGAAGATACCGATTTTCAACCCTTTTGGTGCTATCAGGTTATCCATAATAGTTGTGTGGCTTATCCTGTCGAAGCATTTTTCGATATCGAGTTCGATGACTCGCTTTTCCTTTCCTTTTGCTTTAGAGTTTAAATTCGAGAATATCGATTGTTGCGCATCGTGTGCGCTTCTACCGGGTCTGAACCCATAACTCCGAGCGTGGAAAGTTGCTTCGTGCGCTGGTTCCAAGGCATATTTGGCTAGGCATTGCCAAGCCCTATCTGCGATGGTGGGGACTTTGAGGAGGCGAGTACTTCCGTCCTTTTTGGGGATGGGTATCACTCGCAGTCTGTTATGATGCCAATTATTGCAGTTGGTCTTGAGTGATACCTCAAGAGCAAATCGTTCCTCAAAATTGAGGGACTTTTAGCTATCCCCCGTATCTTCTATTAGTTCATCAACAAGTTTTCTTAGCCGTTCTTG
>NZ_CAWUDP010000203.1:0-6372 GCF_963920835.1 Scytonema sp. PCC 10023 | reverse complement strand
TGACACTGTGCTGTAAGCGCTGGTCGAAGTACTGATTTAACTCCTCATTGTTATTGACAAGGTTTTGAGTAATGAGTCTGTTGAATGTCTCTCTACCGCCGATGATGTTGCTCAGTTCATCGACGTGCTGTGTAGCCAGATTGATGAATGTCTGATTCCACTCGTTGCGCAGGTTGGAAATCTTGTTGTTAATTTCAGTGCTGTCGGCAACTAAGTTGACAATCTGGTTGTTCACTTCAGTGTTGCTGGTAACCGTATGCTGTAAGCGCTGGTCGATGTACTGGTTTAATTGCTCATTGTTATTCACAATGTTCTGGGTAATCACAGAGATGTGATTTCGTACTTTTTGCTCATAAGTGTTGTCAATTTGCTGGCTGACGTAGTGGTCAAGGTCAGTATTGTTATTGACAAGCTTCTGAATAATGAGTCTGTTGAATGTCTCTGTACCACCTATGATGTTGCTCAGTTCATCTACGTGCTGTGTAGCCAGATTGATGAATGTCTGATTCCACTCGTTGCGCAGATTGGAAATCTTGTTGTTAATTTCAGTACTGTTGGCAACCAAGTTGACAATCTGGTTGTTCACTTCAGTGTTGTTGGTGACACTGTGCTGTAAGCGCTGGTCAAAGTACTGGTTTAATTGCTCATTGTTATTCACAATGTTCTGAGTAATCACATCTCTGTGATTTTGTACCTTTTGCTCAAAAGTGTTGTCAATTTGCTGGCTGACGTACTGGTCGAGGTCAGTATTGTTATTGACAAGCTTCTCAGTAATGAGTGTGTTGAATGTCTCTGTGACAATATTCTGAGTAATTAGGTTGACGTTATTGCGTACCTTTTGCTCGAAGGAGGAGTCGATTTGCTGATCAACATGCCGATCAATGTACTGATTGAGTTCCTGCTTATTGACAAGGTTGTTGATTATTAATTCGACGTTGTTACGTATTTTTTGCTCGAAGGAGGAGTCGATTTGCTGATCGACATGCCGATCAATGTACTGGTTGAGTTCCTGCTTACGTACAACGTTGTTGACAATTAATTCGATGTTGTTACGTATCTTTTGCTCGAAGGAGGAGTCGATTTGCTGATCGACATGCCGATCAATGTGCTGGTTGAGTTCCTGCTTACGTACAACGTTGTTGACAATTAATCCGATGTTGTTACGTATCTTTTGGTCGAAGATTTGGTCGATTTGCTGATCGACATGCCGATCAATGTACTGGTTGAGTTCCTGCTTATTTAAAATATTGTTGATAATTAATCCAATGTTGTTACGTATCCTTTGCTCAAAGGTTTGGTCAACGTACTGGTTGATCTGCTGGTTAATTCTCCTCGATATCTCAACGTTGATTTTATCTTCCACTAGCCTGTCTAAGTAACTAGACCAGCTTTGCAATTGCTGGTTCAGGCTAAACTCCATCTGCTCCTGATAGGCATCCATCGTAAACCTGACTTTTGCCACTTCTACAGCCAAGTTCTTAAAGTGCTTCTCGTAGTTCTTCAGGAGCCACTGTTCGAGCTGATCCCAATACTTAGCCTCCAGTGTTACATCGTTTTCATCTATTACATTGATAGATGTATTAATCTGCTGTAACTGCTCCTCCCACTTTTTCTTGAACTCGTCTTCGTTAAAGCGGAAGCTGAACTGTGTCGAGCTGTTCGCACCGACTGCTTCACGACTGACAGATCCACCAGATCCACCTGTGCCTTGAATATTTGTTACATTCTCCGTCGAGCTGTTCGCACCCACTGCTTCACGACTGACAGATCCACCAGATCCACCTGTTGTGCCTTGAATATTTGTCACATTCTCCGTCGATCTGTTGGCACCCACTGCTTCACGACTGACAGATCCACCTGTGCCTTGAATATTTGTCACAGTGGTTGTAACAGTCCTGGTTGTAGTAGTCTGTCCTTGCTTCTGTTGTGTAACGTTATTATTCTCTTGCTTTTTATAGTTCTCAGCCAGTTCAGTTGCACTCACTGGCTCTATTGCCAGAATAATTTGTCCTTCCTTATTTTCCTTGTAGGTGTCAAAAAATAAACCTGTCAAGGTAGTTTTTTCTTTGACCTCTAAAATGACTTCATCTTTGAGACCATTCAATGAAGTCCAAGTTTCTTCAACTTCAATGCCAGTCACTTTTGTAATAAATTTTCCGCCTTTGACCCAAATTAAAGCCCAAGGTTCTAGCTCAAACTTCTTGTTATCTGACCAATAGGTTGCATTGCCTTCACGAATTTTGAGGCGATAGTTTCCGGGATTTAATTCAATGAAGTTAGCGCCCGATTGCTTCAAACTCGACAGGGTATTTTCGTCCAGTACATAACTATTGCGTTTGCTGTCTACTGTTAAATTTTGAGGAGTGAAAAATGGCTTATTAGTAGTAATTGAAAGATGAATGGAGCCACTATTGTCATCAGTGTTAACATCAAAGAACAAGGCGTTGATAACGGCTTTGTCTTTGACCTCTAACTGCAAATGATCATTATATCCATTTAAGGTTGTCCAGGTTGCACCTACCTCATGACCTGTGGTTTTATTGATAAATTTCCTACCATCAACCCCATATATCCAGAGTAAGACAAAAGGTTCTCCCTCTGTTTTCGCCTTGGCATAACTGTACCGACCGCCGGTAATCTTGATATCAAAAGTACCTTTCTCTAAAGTAAAAGAACTAGCAACGTTTTGTTGCAGATGGTTGATTTGGTCGGGGTTGATAACGTAACAATTGTTTTTGGTATCGATTGTTAAAATGCTCATATCTTCCTCCTTGACCTCTTTAATTTCTTGAGAAACTTTTGTTGTTTCAGATTTTTGGTCTGGGTTGACTTCTGAGGTGGTTTCCGTCGTTACTACTGTCGCTGGTTCATAAAGAGCGATGCCTGCCCAACGACCGACAGGATCGGTCGTGGCGACTAAAGTTCCTTTACCCGTGGTAGTATCAATACGGATTAATTGACCGTCTTTACCTAAGTTAAAGAAGTTGCCAGTCACGCCATAGAGAACATCGCCAACAAATTCCATGCTGGCAAGAGCAGCAAAGCCAATATCGCCGATAGTCTTGACTTCACCTGTATCGAGGTTGTAGCTTGCTAATAACTTCTTCTTGTCGTAACCAATCAAGGTAATATAAGCTTTGCCATTAGCATCAAATGCAACTTCGCCACAGTTGTAGTCTTTACCTGCTACCGATACTACTGGCGTACCTTTACCTGTTTCCTGATTAATAGCAATCAGTTGTTTAGCTGTTGTGGCGTAGAGGCTTTGACGCTGGCGATTGTATGTTAAGCCAACACAAGCAAAGCCAATATCACCAATTACGGTAGCATCACCTGAATTCAGGTCAATTTTAACTAATTGAGTCTTGTCACCATCCTTATCAAGCCCATATAGTTGGGAACCGACAAAAGCAATGTCAGAAACCTCTGTCACTATCTCGCCAATAAAAGTAGCTTTTCCTCTGGCTAAATCCAGAGTATAAAGTTTGCTGAATTCATTGGAGACACAATCTAGGATATAAACTGCCCCTGGTATGAGCTTATTAGTTTTAGCTGTGCGACTGCCACAGATAACTTTTTCTAAGACTCCACTAAAACCATTGACAACGTCTCTATCCGTAAAAGATTGTCCACCTGTTGAGGTTGCAAGTCTGGGGTATTCGGTTTTGATACCTTCTTGATGCTTGCTCTTTGAAGTTCCAAAATAGGTGTGAACCGTCACTCCTGCTGCTTGAGCCTTTTGGATAGCCAAATCAGCAGCTTTCACATCCTCTTGCTTTGTTTTACCTCCACCTCCTTCGAGTGCTTCATCGCCGAGATAAAAGATAGCTCGTGCTGCACCTTTGCGCCAATCAAAGTAATCTGAGATATCTTCAATGGCGCGAGCTGCATCTTCCTGCGCTCCTGCGTCTGCAACTTGTCCTTTTTTTCGACTCCGCAGTTTGGATTCAGGTACCTTCTTTTGAGTCAGATAAGCTCTCAGGGTTTGGTCGAAGTTTGTACCTTTCCAAGTACCTTCTATACCCAACCAAACGACTCTTAAATCTGATGGACAACTAGATTTCGCTTTGGCGATCGCACTTGCAGCAGCATTGCTCAAAGCCTGCGCTTGGTCTTTCATCGAAGGACTAGTATCGATAACAATAACCAAATCAACAGCAGGTATAGAGCTTGCTTGCTTACTTACGCTTTTTTCCTTTTTTTTCTTTTGGTTGAAACCGAAGAATTTCATACTTCAAGGGTCTATAAGTTATAAATCACTTGGAATGCAAGATTCCTTTGAATTCATCCTTATCTTTTGCTGTTCGATAACGCTGTTTTTCATAATGATGTTTTTCACCATGATTAACAAGGTCTAAAAACTGGTCAAAAAATAACTAATAGCCAAAATAGCCAGATTTTTTTCTAGCCTGGCTATGTTTTTGAAGATTATCCAAGAAACTCATTCTTTTTTAGAGCATCGGTAGATAGTAAAAATGACTTTTTACCATCTTTATGTTGCGTTTTTCTTCTATTTCGGGCACGTCGAGTGATTTGAATTAGAGCGGCGCACACAAAATTCTAAAGAGGATTGCGTCCAAAAGCCTCAAAACTTAAATCTTCCTTTTATTTTTTATCTTTATAGGAATTCTTTGATTCGTAGTTTGAATTTTGGTCCCTCATAGTGCCAACCCTGAATTTAGTTAAGCCCTAGTTCTTTATAACATTTCTTTGTATTCTCTGCATAAAAAAATACCTTATAAATATTAAAGAAATATTTACATCTTACTATCGAGGTAAAAATAGGAAAATTCGATAATTTTTTACAAATCAAAAAAATAACGTCAATCAAAAAAAGTGGGAAAAGTAGGAAAAGTAGGTTTTTTATTTTAAAAAATCAAAAATAGTTTACATAAAAGACTGAGGCTATACAAAAAAACCTGCATATGCAGGTTTTCAACTGAACTGTTGAGCCACTCCGCGAGAAGACAGCTACGCGGATTCAGGCTGAAAATTGGGGTTGACTTCTTGCCCGGACTCTGTAGAGACGGCTACCTGGTCAACCTTTTTCAGCTTGTCGGAGAACCGCTCTGAGGGAATCAGCCTACTTATGCCCTTCGGGCACGCTGCGCGAACGGACGAGCCTACTTGTTCGCGGTTTTTGGATTGCTGCTCAAACGCCTCCAACTTTCTTCGGCTCCGCCCCACAATACCCAGTACGGGCATCTTGCACTGACAGCGTATCATCCTGATTTACATATCTACTCAAGTACGCACTAAACAAATCGCGATGCATTTTAATACCAGTTGCATCACGATGAACTCGTTCAGACAGCGATTTCTTGATACGACTGCCGTCTAAATGAGTTTGAGAAAGGGCTGTTTTTTGAGTAGAGAACTTGTGAACACTTCCACCAGCTTTTTCAGCTTTGCGAATGAGTTCTGATTGTACAAAACCTGGAGATTTGGCAGAGATACCCTTACCGTAACTTTTACATAGATCATTAAAGAAACAAAAAAATCTATGGCTGACAACAGAAATATGGGACTTAATAAAAGAAGAAGCCGCCAAAAATCAGTTAAGTTGTAGTGAATATGTAGAGCAAAAACTAAGAGAATTTCACGGCAGATAAATCTGCTCGTGTCGCCTTTGGACCCCGATATAAATAACAAAAGAAGTCTCAATTCATTTAATTTCTTGAGACTCGTATTTCGGGGCGTGACCTCGCATCCCGCGTTATTTAGGTGTACGAGACTCAATCAAAGTCGAGAAGACAAGATTATGGATGCTTTGTTCCAACAACTAAGTCGTCAGCACCTCCACATTACCAGTCTTTTCCTCTGCCTTCTAAATACAATCCACATAGCAGTTCCTTACCCCCGAGTAGCTAGAGGAAACAAGATTATGATCAACTCCGGGAGCCATTCGGGTAGAAGGTACAGGTAACCAAGGCATATTTCCCAGCGATCGCGTTGGTTTATTTACCGATTTTACCCCGTTCTGTGGAACCGCTAGACCGAATTAAAGGGGCAGCAAATCTCTTTTAACTAAAGTAAGTAGGTCAACCTTAAAAAACATAAAACAAACCTAACCCCTCAGCCCCCTTCCCTATAAGGATACTGCTGGTCATTCAGGGGTATCACTTCTCACCCCCGTGATTTTATAGGGTTTACGGTTCAATACTAATAATGCGATCGCCGAACGTAAAGCTTATTTTCTCGTCTAACATAAGTTGTTCAAAATTTATCTTAGTAAAAATTAGAAAAAATCAAAAAAATCTTACATACAGATTAAAAAAGTAGGAAAAGTAGATTTTTTCAGTCAACTTAGGCCGATTGTGACGCTCCTACACCAACCCTAACGGGTATGGTGTAGGCTTCTCAGGCATTGCG
>NZ_CAWUDP010000202.1:0-6372 GCF_963920835.1 Scytonema sp. PCC 10023 | reverse complement strand
CACATCATCTGCGACTACTGGAACTTGTGTCTCTAACTGAGGTGTTGCGCTCGCATTTTCTGGAACTTGGTTGTCTTGTTCTGGTCGCTCAATAGATGTAAGTTCATCCCTTTGAACATCAATCGATGCTTCATTGGTTGGTGCAACTTGTTGCTCGACGACTTCTACAGCTAGTTCTTCAGTACCAGGTTGTTCGAGTTGTTGCGAATTTGGCGTGATTTGCTCTGAGACATCATCAGCCACTACTGGAACTTGTGTCTCTAACTGAGGTGTTGCGCTCGCACTTTCTGGAACTTGGTTGTCTTGTTCCGATGGCTCAATAGATGTAAGTTCATCCCTTTGAACATAATCATCTCTTTGAATATCAACCGATACTTCATTGGTTGGTGCAGCTTGTTGCTCGACGACTTCGATAGATGGTTCTTGAGGGGTAGGTTGGATGCGTTGTTGGAATTGTGCAGTGATTTGCTCGGACACATCATCTGCGACTACTGGAACTTGTGTCTCTAACTGAGGTGTTGCGATCACACTTTCAGAAATTTCGTTAGCTACCTGTGCTGGCTGAATGAATGTATGTTCATCAATTTGAACATAAGTCAGTTCTGAACTGACTGGTGCAGCTTGCTGATCGACAGCTTCGGGAGCTTGTTCTTCAGTAGTAGACTGACCGATCTGTTGGGAATCTGATTGTTGTGGCTGAATAAATGTATGTTCATCAATTTGAACATAAGTCAGTTCTGAGTTGACTGGTGCAGCTTCTTGCCGATCAACAGCTTCGGGGGCTGGTTCTTTAGTAGTGTTTTGTTGACCGATTTGTTGAGAATCTGGAGTTTTTGAGCCAAGCACTTCCTGAGCAGCGACTTCCGGAACTTTCTCCTCTTGTTTTGGCAGAGGAGGAATTTGCTGGTTTCGCAAACTATTGGAAAGTACTGTGGCATCTATGACTCGAACAACTGTTTCCGGTAAGTCAGGAGGAGTTATTTCTTCTAACATGAGAACGAACTCTCCGAGGCGGATAACGTCTCCTGGTTTCAGGACATATTTTTGGTTTGTCTCAGCTATCCTCCCGTTAACAAGAGAGCCGTTTCTACTGCCAAGATCGCAGTAGTAGTAATTTCCATTTTGAAGAAAGAACTTGCCATGCAGTCTACTGACATCAGGACTGTCCAGAACTAACCCAGAATTAGGTGAGCGACCAATTAAGCACTCTCCTTCCATTCTGATTATTAGGGAAAGGTCAAGTTCCTGAAATTCACTTAGTGTTTGTGAATTAAGAACTTTTAATTTCATAGTATTCTTTGATTAACTTTATTAATTTCTGCTACCCAACGCTGACGAGTCTGGTGTTCTAAATTTAAAATATCATCTTGCGACCAATGAAAGTGGTAAGCAACGAAAGCTACCTCCTCATATAGTTTGTCAGAGGGGTAGCTTATGACTCCCCCGATAGCTCTAGCTCCATAGAAAAATCAGTGTTGCAATGAGGACATTGGGTAGGTATGTGTGCATTTCCTTGCTGGTTAACTCGGTTGTAAAATTCTCTAAGAAAAGCAATATCACGTAGGAGCAAGTGTTCCAATAATTCAGGGGCTACTGAAGTTAGACTTCCCAATCGAGTAATCACTCGTGAAAGCATGACTAATCCAATGTATGCTGAATTATCTTGAACTTTTGGATCTTTATGCACCAAAATTTCATCCTTTGCAGTAGCCAAACGCATCACTCCCTGACGATGCACTCGGTTTTGGTCATCAATTAAACCTCGAGGTAAGGTAAAGGTAAATTCAGTGCAAAGAGTATCTTTACGGCGCATAAGTCAATGCAAATTAGAGAATACTTTATTCGATAACGAGTCAGTTAAACAGAAGAACTAGCAGTTTCTTCCGATACAATAATTTCGTCCTCCAAACCATTAATTTGACGGTAAAAATTTTGGAGGTAATTCACATCTTGAGCAAAAAAGTTTTCCACTATCATGGGAGACACTTCAGATAATGCTCCAAGACGAGTAATGACTCGCGACAAGATAATGATAGTGGCATAGGCTGGGTTAGATGCAACACGGGGATCGCGCAAGGGAATAATTTCATCCATAGCTGTTGCTAGCCGCATTACCCCTTTGCGGTGGAGGTTCTTGTCAACGTCTAAATAGCCTTTTGGCAATGTAAATTCAAACTCTGTTTGAAACATATAGCTTGCTAACTACTTCGTGCGCTTAAAACTTTGAAAAGCAACTTCTACTTCCTCAATCGCCATTTCAGTTCCCTGAGCATTCACATCTCCAATTTTATAATTGGCAGGCCATGCTCCTGCTAACTCAAATCTTGCTTGTGGTTTTTTTGCTTGAGAAAGGATAGTTATGGAAGCATCTTTAGCTTGTTTAGCCCAATTACCTTCGTAAACAGCTTCAAACCACTTCCAAAATGTTGGAGAGTAGCTCAAACACCTGCGTAAAGTCAAATTGCCACTGTTAATGTTACCAGGAATCTTGGTTTTGACGACCTGACCTTTCTGTGCACTACCCCACTTGTTAGCAGTCACTTCACAAATTTCAATAACATCCTGTGTACACTGAAATCCTTGACATTCAAGAAAGGTTCCATCAACTGGCTCTTTTGACCCGTCCAAAGTCAATTCTACGAAAAAATTATTACTAGTGAGATATTCAATTGTGGCTACCATTGTCTACAACTCTCTATTAATATTGGGTATCGGGCAGAGTGCAAAAGAAATCAAACCTATGCTCAATGCCCAATAATCTATCAAATAATATTATTTTGTACGTTTGAAGCTTTCACAAACTAGAGTCCACTGTTCCGTAGCCATCTCACCTGAACTAGCATCAAACTCTCCTGGTTGATAAGATTTGGGGAAGGCATTGGTAAAATCACATTGAAATCCAATTGCACCTTCTTGTTTAAGAGCAAATACAGAACCACTTTTACGTTCTGTCATCACTTGCCTGCTACCACCATCAGGTCCAATACACTTTTTAAACCACTCAAAAAACTGCTTGTCTCCATCCATGATCATGGTTGTAATTGTTAGATCGATAGGATTACTATTGACAACGGTGGGAGTCGCCTGAAAGACAGGTTTACCTTTGGCAGCACAGCCCATAATTTGCCCAGGAACTTCTGTTTCAACTTGTGCTGTGGAAAATGATTTAATAGGTAATTTGTCCACTACACCGTCTATCTGTAGATAGAAATTAAAACTAGCGATAAATTCTTTTGCTTGTGTCATAGTTTGGGTTCCTTTAAATCAGAATTGTGAAAAAGTGAAACGAAGACATTGAACAACTAATCAAAAAAAAGCAGTATGGTTCGCTTCGATTTAGTAACTTACCAAAACTAGGCGAGTGGGTGCTTTCTTGCGTAGTACTGACTCACCGTATTGCTTACCATACGGGTCTTAAATTAGTGGGTGGTTCAAGCCCCCACTAATTTTCCCCACAGCCTACGCCCTTCTTGCTGGCTCACCTTCATCACCTTCAAAACCATTCCACTGACTGAGTCGAAAGATGACAAATTCAGCAGGGCGTACAGGGCAAACGCCTACTTCGACGTACAACCTTCCTAAAAGTCTGGTCTCTGGAGGATTGAGTTCTTCATCACATTTGACATAAAAAGCTTGCTCAGGTGTAGCTCCAAATAGAGCACCTTCACGCCAAATACGCTCTAAGAAATTACTGACGACTCGTATAACCCTAGCCCACAAAAACTCATCGTTAGGTTCAAAAACGACCCATTGAGTACCCAATTCAATTGATTTTTCAATGTAGCTAATTAATCTGCGTACGCTGATGTAACGCCACTCAGTTTTATCTGGTTCAACTAAAGTTCTTGCTCCCCAGATACGAATTCCTCGATTGGGGAAGTTGCGAATGCAGTTAATGCCAAGTGGGTTCAAAAGCTCTTGCTCGCGGAAATTAGTCTCGTAAGCCAGACCAATGACTCCTCTGGGTACTTCGTTTGCAGGTGCTTTATAAACTCCTCGAGTCTCGTCGGTACGCCCCCAAACACCCATCATATGACCGCAAGGAGGGACTAGAATCGGTCTCCCGCCGTTGCGTGGATTGGCTACTTTAATCCAAGGATAATAAAGTGCTGCAAACATGGAACGACGGTTGAAGCTTTGCAGCCACTCCACCACTTGTTGGGGTTTGGTGGTTTCTGCTGGGGGATCAAGTAGAACCATGCGGTTGGGTGGATTGGGAATATCACCACTTGCAGATCCTTCACACATACTTACCATCAGTTCCATAATACCATGGACTTGATCTAGGTTAATCACCTGTGCTTCATACGCCCGCATCAGATCGGGACAGGCTAACATGGTGATTTCATCAATTTCAAAAATTCCACGCACGCCTGTACGGTCGTCACGTACCCCTTCTAAATCTTGTGAAAACCTGTCAGGGGAAGATGGAACAATGGGAATTGTTAGTTCGTATTGACCGTTAGCTGGACGTTTGGTTAGTGGCATCCCATTTCGGGATGCATCTGTGACGTTGACGTACATGGAATTTCGTAATGCCGCAACTGCATATGTTGCTATTTGAGCACCTGGATCGCGATCCATGGTTAAGTTTTCGTATTGCTCGAGAACTTCTTCTCCCCGACAAATTTGGATAGTGAAGTACTCACCAGTATTTGGAGGTGGTTCTCCTTCAGTTCCTTCAGGAAGGGCGCGAGGTCCACTATCATTGATAACTACATTAAGCGATCCACCTGCTGCTTGCTCGGGACGCAGGGTAAATAACAGAGACGGACGATTTCCACGACCGCTAATTTGTAAAGTGGCAGGTTCTGGTGTTGTAGGTCTTACTGCTGTGGGTAATTGAGTGCCAATGCTAGTGATCCAGCAACGACCCCCTCCATTCAGAAAATAGCCATATACTGCAAAAGGTAAATAGGCGTCGAAGTCAGTGAAGCCGTTAGACTGTGGACGGGCAAAGTAGTTTAAATACTGCGTCCAGTTTGTTACTAACATGGGCTTGTAGAGTTCAGCTCCACCACGTACATCTTCTGTAAAACCCACAAATCCAGCAACTGCCGTGCTGACACCCTCTATCGGTCGGCTACCTCGATCAATTTCTTCAACATAGACACCAGGAGCAAAGTAATCAAGTCTAGGCATAATCATTTTCTCCAAATAAGAACGTCTTTAATCCAAAAGTAAGAAAATACTTATTACAGCAGTTTGTTTGTGCGTGAGGTACACAACCTAGGCTTCACGCGCCAGATATGAAGGCTGTTTTACTCCTGACTCCTGACGATTGACGCTTCTATTCTGCCGTTACTGGGAGCTAGTGAGATTTCTTTGAACGTGAATGTAGAGCTATCGACTAAGAAATTGCAGTTCAAAGGGCTGTAACCATTGCCATCTAGTGCTATCATATAGCTGCCTAAATTTAGATCTTCAAAGAAAAACAGCCCTTCTTGATTGGTGATTGCTAACTTGTGAGTTCCCATTAAGCTAACTTTGATTTGAGCAAGCGGCTCTTGTGAAACTGCATTTTTGACAATTCCCGCGATCGCTACCCGCTTGATATTATCTCTACCACTACTATTTGTTTGCTCTGCTTGCTGTTGGCTTTGTATGCGAAAAATTCGTTCCCAGACGAAAGGTACTGTAGTACTCTGTGCCTCAAAGGGTATTGTCACTGTCACATACAAGGCTGGACGTAAAGGAATGCTCAACGCACTCCACAAAGAACCCATCTCTATTAATGGCTCTACTGCAACTAACATAGGCAGATTGCCATGACCACGCAGTTCGGGGACTAAAAACTCCTCTCGCAGGGAGCGATTGCGTAGCAACGTGCTTAACGCCTCACTGAGAAGGAGATGCTCACCTAAAGCCGTGCGATCCCAAGCTGTTAACACCAGTGACATATCAAACCAGCTAGGAGACCAAGATACATTTGCAGGATGCAAACTTCCTTGAGCAACCTTGCGTTCAACTTGCCTACCAGCGTGCTGTATCTGCTTACTTTCACGAATGTCGTAGAAGTACAAATTAATCATGGGTCTCACCCCATCATCTCTACGATTGCCAGGATGGCTGAAGTCAATCTGTTCTGTACTAGTGAGGGAAGTTCCTCCGGCTAGAATTTCCGCCAGAGTTTGGAGAACAAAAATAAGCATGAAACTGCTTAGCCAGTAGCTTACCTATAAATATAGATTTAAGGCATAAAGCTTGTGATGTTAATTAGACTTTTGTCGATATTTCTACTCATCGTTCGCTTAATCGAGGATGTACAGCGGATTGCGGGTCAGTGTAGTACACTAAAATTCAGTGTATCAATTCATGTTTAGACTAGTTCGCGGTGCGAAACGGTAGAAGAAATGAACTAAAAACTTGATG
>NZ_CAWUDP010000201.1:0-6482 GCF_963920835.1 Scytonema sp. PCC 10023 | reverse complement strand
GTAAAACAACCAAAGCTGCGTACAATGAACGCTGTCTCGTCCCATCGGCACACTTGACGATACGATTATTGATAAGCCTTATAGTGACCCATCTCTAACAGAACTGATTGGATACTTTTGGTCTGGGAAACATCATCGTGTAGTCAAAGGTATTCAGCTAATTACCTTGTATTACACGGATTTCAAAGGTAAGTCTATACCTGTGAATTATCGAATTTATAACAAACAGGAGAACAAAACTAAAAACGATTATTTAAGAGAAATGATTACCGAAGTTTTGAGTTGGGGATTAAAACCTACATATGTGACAACAGATGCATAATATGCTAGCAAGGATAACCTGAAATTTATAAAAGACAAGAATCTAGGGTTACTCATGGGCGTTGCCAAGAATCGGAAAGTATCAATCAATGGTAGAGATTACACCCAAATCCAAAACCTGGAAATTCCGGATGAAGGTTTAATGGTACACCTGAAAAATTTTGGGCAAGTGAAAGTATTTCGCAAGACATTCAAAAACGAAGATAAACGATATTACATCATTTACTTGCCTAATGAAGATGCGCTAATTGCAATTACCCGAGTGGATTTTAAATCATTACATTCAATTCATTGGGGCATCGAGTGCTATCACAGAGCCATCAAACAAGTATGTGGGATTGAGCAATTTATGGTGAGAACATCCAGGGCAAACGCATCTAAAATTGCTTGACAAAATATAAATTCTATGTTGTAAAAACAAAAAAATCTATTGTTCTGCCAGAACTAGCCGACTCCAAGGAGCGATCGCGCCGGAATGTGCAACCACCAAATTGTTGATAACAATTCAGGCTTATTTGGAATCAAATTTCAGTAAAATTACTACCTATAAGCACATAAGTGTGTCAGAAATCTTTTGATGAACGTTAATGTTACCAAATTATCAGCTACATTGTAAAACTTTACTCAAGTAGTCATTATCCATCGCAGCTAAAAACTGTTTATTTTTCGTTCCCAGTTTTTTAGTCTTTTCTTTGCCTAGAAGATTAACTGCTATATGACGGTTCACCGCAAAATTTTGTGGTGCATTATCTTTTCTAATACGAGAATCATCTTCAGAAAAAGCAACGTCAAGTACGCAGTGCAGCGAGTTTTCGATGCTCCAATGGCTGCGGACTGACAGCCCTAATAATTTCGCGTTACCAGCTAAGCTACTAATATAGTAACGAGTTTCAACTGTGGTTTTTCCATTTACAGTTCGGATAGATTCTACCATCCCTACGCTTTTAAGATTTGCCCATTTTTGATTTTGGTCTATTTTATCTGCAATATCCGATAGCATTAAATAATGACGAATTTCTTCTCGTCCGTGATTTTCTTCGCGAGTGTGATAATCACTGTGATTAAAGCCTTGAAAACCCGTAGCAATTGCTTCTCGGAAGAGTTGTTCTACACTTTTATACAAATTATTTTGATTCTTTTTCAGAGTAATAATGTAATCACCCTGTTTTTGGGTAATCGATTTGACAATATCTTTTTGACATCCCATTGCATCAATTGTCACAATACAACCAGATATGTCTAAAATCTCGATTAATTTTGGAATTGCTCTGATTTCGTTAGATTTTTCCTCTACTTGCCTTTGTCCCAAGACTAATTTATCAGCAGTCGCCCAAGCACTGACCATATGAATAGCACCTTTGTCTCCTCCTTTGTCATAGGAATGTTTTAGAGTTTTACCATCAATAGCTACTACCTCTCCTTCTGTAATTTTACTTACAGACTTAATCCAACTCACAAAACACCCTTGAAACTGTTCCGGGTTAATCCGAGCAAAAACTCTGGCAAATGTATCATGAGATGGAATACCATTTGGTAATTCTAAAAACTGCTGCAACCACTGAACCTTTGCTTGTCCATAAGTCTCTATTGCTACCCAACTATCAGCTCCACAAATAACCGCGCGGCGATGATGATCATATCAATTAGCTTGTGCTGTTTTGTGCGTTCCACTCTCGGGTCTTCCAAATCAGCAAAGTGGTCAGCAATCGTAATTTTCGGCTGAAGTTTCACTTCTTAGTGTGATTATAGACGCTTTTTATACTGGAAAAGAATTATTCTTGAAAATACCACGTTATGCAATCACCTCAAGGAAGCGATCGCCCTTTGTCCGTACACGACACACTTCGCAATCATTCCTACTGGATACCGCAGTGCCAAAGTTCGCCCATGCATCTTAGCACAAATGCTACACCCATCCCTAGCATAAAATTTAGATGCGTTTGCCCTGGTAATGCACCCTGCTTAAACGCAAAGTAGCAATCAACAATAAAGTAAAGCGTCTCTAAATAACTTTTACCTAATCGTTGGGATTCTTGGAATATACGCTCGCGGTAGCTATCTTTGATGCGGACTTTTTCTGGAGTTTTGTCTTGCTGAGAAACCATGTTATTGTGGTGGTTGACGATTCACTGTTGACGATTCACTGTTAACTGTTAACAGTCATCACAATTGCTTTAGCCATTTGTAATAGCCCATAAGAATTAGCCTCTACCGGGTTTTCTAGAATTTCAAACCCGTTTTGTATGAGCAGTTTTTTAAACCCAGGAAGCAAGCAACCACCACCAATAGCCCAAATCTCATCCCCTTGGTGTTTGGCATCAAGGGCGAGATTGACTGGTTTTTTCAGATAGGTTTCATACCATTCTTTAAGACAAGTAGTGTATATGTCTTTGATATCAATATCACGGCTGTATTTGGTATGCCCCATTTCCAGACAAAAGCGAATTTTTGATAAGTCCCCAAGCTTCCCACCGTTGAGATGTTTCATCTTTTTGGCAATCTCACCGATGAGAACTTCCACACCAGCAGCGTAGGGAGTATGTACTTCTCTTTTACCCTGGAAGTAACGAGAATAAAGTGTTGTCCCATTCCCAAAATCTACGACGGTTAACTTTTTGGGCAGCTTTCGATCAAATAAAGCACCCATACCTTCAGGCACGACTTTAAGAACTTCTACTTTGACATCAGATAGCTTGCCAGCGAGCATTGGTTGATATTCTCCATTGAGTATTTGACACAGCTCTCTTGTCAAAGCAATATCATGTAAGCTGACAACTAGCTTTAAGTGCCAAACCTTACGATATGGCAAATGAGCCAACGCACCTAACAAAGTGATGAGCGCATTGTTGACTTTGTTGATGTTGCTATCTGTGTTTCGCTCGAAGTAGTATCCAGTGCGGAAAGCTGACTCCCCAACAGTGTAGGCATTACCGTTAAAAACCACCCTACCGGGTACATCTTCCATTTCTTCTTTTGAGATGTAACTAGGAATTCTAATCACATCAAAACCATCGACTAACAGTTTGACGCTACCATAGCCATTATCAAAACCCGCACAAAAAATCTTTTGATTCGCGTGAATGTTCTTAGAACTCATAGGGGGTCAAGTGGGGTATAAAACCGAAATGAGTTCAATATACCCTAAAAAGCACCTATATATACCCTGTATAGGGGTTAATTTTGCTGAAAAAGTTCTTAACAATTTTTGGGGTATTTATAGCCCCCACTTATACCCCATGAATGATTAGATTAATTATGAAAAGGGAAAAGCACGTTCTTAGCTGTCCAAATAGAATGAAACCGCTAATCAACCGAGCTTAATATCAATTTATAACAATCGCTTCAATCTGACTAATCAACTGCTCTAGTTGCTGGGTTTTATTTGGGTCATTCCAAAGCATCTTGTTTTTCTTTGCCATTTCAACTGTTTTAGTCAAGCGTTGCTTGAGGTTTAGAGGTTTGGGCGGTGTTTTAGTATCATTTAATGCCTTAACTCGTTGCTTGATTTCGGAAAGGCTAAGGGAATGACTAATTGCTTCTTCTAGCAGATTTTGTCGGCTATATTCATCTTTGATACTAGCAATCAAAATCGCTTTAGTATAATGAATTTTCCCCTGACGAATAGCATTTAAGATTTCTGCTGGTTTTTTAAACAAAGGAAGCCGAGTAGCGACGAAGGATTGCCAAGTGATTTGCCCGAACGAATCAAATATCTGTTGAACAAGTTCAGCTTCTTCGCTAACCAAAACGTTTTGGTTAGTAGTTCCTTTCGTGGCATTATTCATTCTATATAAAAAACTGACTACTTCTTCTGTGTCATATCCAAGTTGAATTTCAAGCAATCGCAAAGTATTATCTAGTTCCTCCAAAGCACTAAAATCTCGGCGATTTGTATTTTCCGATATGGCAGCGTGGAAAGCGGTACGGTCATCCCAATCAAAAACCTTGACGGGAACAACCTCTAGTTCCAAAATTGTTGCCGCTTTTAATCGACGAAGTCCTGCAACTAGTTCATATTTTCCTGACTGATTTGGAGCAGGGCGAACCCACAGAGGCGAACGAATTCCGTTGGGCTTGATATCGTTTAGTGCCCATTGTTCTAGCTCTTGTGGGTCGTAATAATGCCGGACTGGCTTGCCATCTGGAACAAATGTGAATGTGCAAACAATAGCACTGCGCTTAATAAGTTGTTCTTGGGTCACATCCGCTGTTTGGACAATTTTCTGAGCAGTCGCTTGCCCAAAAACGAAGTTCAATTCTTCGTTGTCAGAAATAGCATCTTTAAGTTGTCGTCGAGTCGTCATCTAAAAATCTCCTCCAAGTGTAGAAACTGTAAGTAAAATGGCCAGATAGCAAGATGGTACGGCTGAAACCGCTACGATTCAGATTCAAATAGCTTCAAAGCTTCTGTAAGGATTTTGGTATAAGCACGTGCCGCTGCTTTGGCAGCCTCTCCTTTCATACGAAACACCGTACTACCTTGTCCTGGCGCATCCTTAATGCATTGGCGGTCGGGGAGAGTGGTATTAAGCAATGGTATGATGCCGCTTTGCAAGGCTTCTCTAGCTTCTCGCAACAAAATAGTGTTGTCTTTCACTGCATTGAGATAAACCGCCGCAATCGGGGAACCTCCTCGGATCTCCTTTGCCTGACGCACGAACTGCATAATTTTGCCCGTACTTGCTAGGTCAATCATAGAGTCCCTACAGGGAATGAGTACTAGATTAGAGCGGATCAAAATTGCTTTGGTCACTTCACTTGCATTCCCGGGTCCATCCACAACCACGATATCGTAGGACTCTGCCAACAAAGGAAGTTCGTCAAACAGAACTTCTGGATCGCTGATGATCTTGTAAGGCAGTCCCAGATCCTTTAACCAACCGGATGAACTTTGCTGACCATCTGCATCAACCAGGATAGTGGAATGTCCCTTCTGACTAAACCAATCAGCAGCATGTACGGCTCCTGTTGATTTGCCTGCACCACCTTTCTGGTTAGCAAATGCCAAAATTTTGGGAAGCTTCTGTGGTGTAGCTGCAGATTCTATAGACTTAGATTTTGGCATGGGCTTCATTAAAAATACTTAAAGTTGGTCAACAAGAATCAAAATGCCGACGCATTGTCGAGCCAGCACTGCAGATGGGTCTCCCGCCGCAGATGTCTGGCGTCCCCTAACATTCTGCCTTAGCGCAGCGGCTCCCTTTAGGAGCTTCCTTGTTAGAACGAGTACCCAACGTTACGGGGAACAGAGCTGGAAAAATGAGTCAAGCCTACCCTCAAAGATCAATCAACGAAAATAAACGAGTGGCGTAGTTTCGTCGGTTTTTTCCAGTATTTCACCTGCTGAACTAACCAAAATGTATGGTTTGATGATACCACTGAATCCAGCAAACTTCAAAAAGTGAGATTAACCAAAACGTTTTGGTTAATCTCACTTTTCCCTCAAAATCAATGGTTTGCGAGATGTACGAGGTAAGCGTGTAACGGTATGCTATTGACTCTGGTCATAAGTAGCCGTCATAAAGTGCGTGTACCCTAGTGGGAACGGCCACGCCTTACGGCTGACGCCACTTGCTCCACTTGGGGAGCAAGTGGAGCAAGTGGGGGTTCCCCCCGTTGTAGCAACTGCCGTCCCATTGAGCGGTCTGGCGTGAGACCCCAAGACTGCAGTGGCACATGAGGGAAACCCTACCAAGAGCGCTGCTTCACCAGAACAAATGAAAATTTTTTTCCCTCTGCTCCTCTGCTCCCCTGCTTTTTCATGGCAATGTGGAGCTTTGGAATAGTAATGACCCAATAAGCGGGGACTGACGACAGTTTCAGTATTTTTAGCAGAGTTACTGGGTAAAAAAGAGAATACTGTGCGCTCTTCTACTGCGAGAATGGTATCGAGATGCTGACGATAAAACCAAAACAAGACGAGCTTCATTGAATATTACAGCTTGCTTTAGTCTACTACTATGCTGGATTTTAAGTATGTGACCAAAGGACGAAAAACGTTTGGCACTGGCAGCAGATGGAACGACTATGAGCGATTGCCCAAAGGGCACTGGCGGAGCCAATCGCTTTACTATATTAGTGATGCAAGTGTCATTCCCTTGTCCATTAGACATCTCCGAAAAATGCCAATACCTCTCTATAGCTGGCTTTCAACAGGCGAT
>NZ_CAWUDP010000200.1:0-6807 GCF_963920835.1 Scytonema sp. PCC 10023 | reverse complement strand
GACACTGGCTGGAGTTTTCTCCCAATCTTCTGGGGGTATCTGAGTCAGATAATCTCGGCGCTGTTCTTCCATGAGGGGTTATGCCGAAATACGTGGCAAATGGGACACGTTGTAAAGTTTTGTTGCAGAGTGTGCTTTCTTGATTTACCAACTTGCCCATAAATGATAAAGGGACAATCAAGATTTTGCACAGTAAAATCAACTCTTCACCTCTTTCAGTGCCTCAAACTTGTCCATAAACAATCATTTTTGGCAACGTTTTTCTCTGAAAGCAGACACGAAATTTGGTATTTAAACAACTGTATAGCAGGGCTTTTAAGAATCTGCGTTAGAAAACTTTACAATGTGTCCCATTTGCCATGTATTTCGGCATACCCCCCATGACACCCAATTTATCAGATTTTGGTGGCAATTTTTTACGATCGCTCTCCTACCCCTCTGAACGGTTACAAATAAAATGCCCCGCCGTATTCGTTAACGGGTATTCAAAACGGTTATTAGTGTTGATGCCCAGCCCAGAGGGCTGGGCGACGGCTGGGCATTTTATTACTGGCAAGTGCCTGAGATACAAAACTGTTTCCATCCCTGCCTAAATCATTGGTTAGATATAACGCTTGTAGCCGACTGTTGGTCTATTTTTTTCTGAATATCTGGGTGATGGTAGTATCCTCCATCTCTAAAAACTAAGGTTTTCTGGTCAATCAAAGATTGCAAAACTCTATCAAACTGCTCTTTGCTAAACAGGTAGTTAGCTTTCTTAAAATTCCTGTTAATAAAATGCAAACTGCTCAGAAACAATTGCTGGTAGTCATGGATACCTTGAAACTGAATAGCCCAAACGATGGCAGGCGGTAAGTCCTCATCCTTTGGTTGCACTGGTCCCGCCATCTTGATTGTTTCTTCAGTAATGTTGCTGCCACTTTTGGTAAGTTGTTTGCGGCGTTTTGCTTTACCCATATATATCCCTCACTGCACCAGTTCTAGCCAACTTAAGTAGCACTCTAATTGTCGCAAATGCGGTTCTAGAGAAGCATCATCAAGCCAAACGACAAATTGAGTGATATTCCTGCCGTCTTGATTTTCAGTTTTGATCCGCATGACAACGCCTGTCTTGCCGTCACGAGATGTCCCTAAAGTATGGGGACGAATTCTCACTCGCGTCCCTTTATTAATAGTATGTGCTTCAGTAGTTGGTTCAAGAGCATTTGGAGTCGTTTCATTGTCAATAAGGGGGGTTTGCACCGCAATAAGGTGTTCTGCCACCCCAGTTTCCACCCCAGTTTCCACCCCAGGAATGCTTGAATTCTGGTCATCGCACCCCACCCACCCCAATTTTGAGGGGGTGGCTTCTCTATTCCTATTTTCTGTTGCGTTCAAAACTGACATCTCCGCTGATGGGGTGGTGGGCTGATTTTCCTTTTCTGCCAACACTTCAGTTACTGTCTGGGCTTGGAACTTGGCATCAACCTTGCCATTGGTGTTGGCAGATTGATGATTGTTGTTATTGTTTATTTTTTCTTCATTGGTAATAGAGAAATTGGGGTGGTTGGGGTGGAAGTATTGATTTTGCGTTGTTTTTTGGGGTGGCGATTGGGGTGGAATTGGGGTGCTAGCGGTGCTTATTGCGGTGGGAGGTTGGCTTATTGAGAATGAAGAGGTTTCTTCTAGAGGAGAACCGGGGTGGAAACCAATGCCTTGAATTGCTAAGACCGTTTTCTTGCCACTGGGGTGGGGCATCGTCAGTTTCTTAGCTTTGGGGAACAACTGTAAAAACCGGGAGATAACTTGGTTGGCGGCTTTAACGTTTTTATCGCTGGGCTTGGCTTGTTCTACCCAAATCGCTTTGAACTTGCCGTTACTGGTTTCTTCATAATCCAGCGTGCCGTTGTCTCGATACCACTGCTCTAAGACTGTCCAAATCTCACTAGCGGTTAATATGCTGTTGGGGTCATACCCCAAGCCTACGTCAGAGCAGAATTGGAACAAATGGCAGTTTTCTGTTTGGATAGCAGCCAGAGCTGATTCCGTGGGATTATAGTCAATGCCATCACGCATCAGATCTACCAGGGCTTGCAGTACTTTGTTCAAAAATGCTGGCACCACCATTGTTTGTACAAAGATGGGGTCGTATTTGAAGCGGGGGTCAGCTTCAATTTCACCTTTGCTGGGGTCTGCGCCAGTGACGAAAGTTTTGTTAAAAGAAAGCACAGCATAGCGACTGGTGATAGCTTCTAAAGTCCCTTGCAGGTTGGGAGTGTCGTTGACGTTGAATAACGCGATCGCTGAGGGTGAGAATTCTTCACTATCTACACCCTTACGTTCAGCATCGAGTGGATCTCCGGTGAGAAAGGCTTTCAAACTTTGGATTTTGTCCAACCGGGCGCTGTTGGTATTTTCACTAGCCCAGTTCACCCGGCTGTAGCGCAATTTCGCTAAGGGGAATTTTCGTCCCTCATCGTAGGCAACAAAGTCAGCCAAGGTGCAGCCTGTGATACCGCGCTTTCCGTACATGAGGCTGACGACTTCTCGCAGTGTGTCTTTACCATTGTTGCCGTCACCCCGGCACAGCAAGCCCTTCACTAAGCGCCCCTTGTATTTCCGCACTGTTGGTAAGTCCAAGGATGCGGCGATAACTCTCAAAAAGATTTCCCTTTGGGCGGGGTCTAAGCAAGACAGCAGGCGTTCGCAGTGGCTGGCATCGGCATCTGGGTCATAGATGGCGATGGGTTTGTAGGTATAGTATAGTTCTGGGGTGTGGTCAACAAGTTTCCAACTGGGGATTTTATCCTCCCAAATGATCAGCAAAACACCATTGACGCAATTTATCCCCGGTGGGTTAAGTAATTCTGGTCTAACGCCAATCCTCATTTTTACCCATCTCAAAATCTTTTCCGCTGTTGCTGGGTTGGCATAGGGGAAACGGATTTGGTCGCCTTCGAGTACGGGGTAAATGTTGCAGAAGTCGGCAATTCGCTTTAGCTCAACGACATCAGGGCTGTGTAAGTAGTAAATGCTATCCCAGCCATAAAGCTTATCCTCAGCACAAATCCAAGGTTTGTCGCCGTAAAGTATTTCAAAAGCTTTTTGGGTAATTTCGATGTTTGGCTCAAAGCTATCGGGAATGTCCCCTACGAAATCATTCGCATCTTCGACCAATTGCTCAAACTCAGCATATCCATCCACGGCAGCGTGGATTTCCTCTTCAAGTTTGCGGATAAAATCTGGTACGTCCATTTGCGCCAATATTTCTTCGATATCACCAGCATCATGTGGTAGAATATCGCAAATTTGTTTGGGGTTAATTAGGACACAGGGCAACCCCACCTCAAAGCAACATTTCTTAAAGATTTCGGCTTTCTTCAACCCAGTTGGGTCGGGGTCGTGGAGGAAAACCATGACTGCAAGACTTAATGCTTCTTTTATCGATGTGAGGATGGGTTTGATTTCTTGCGGTCGCCAGTTGCTGCCTTGGAAGGTGCAGCTGGCAATGGCGTGACTTCTGGCTATTTCCACGCATTTTTCGCCTTCTTGCCACAGCAGTGCTGGCGTTCCTGGAGTGATTTTGGCTGCCGCTAGAGTTTCATCGAGTTGGTATGCACTCCAGGGAGCATCGCCCTTAGTCGATTGCTGTGAGCCATCAGGAGCAATGTGACACTGTACAAAGGTTTTATCGCGTCCTTTTGGTTTGCTGGTGTCTTCCCAATCAAAGCGCGATACCCGTTGACTAGAAGAGTAATTGTAGACGGTTTCTACAACAGTGGCTAAATTAGATTTTGCTGCTTTGACTTGCCTTTTAACCCTTTTAGGTATGGATTGTGGTTTTTCTGGTTGCGCTCCGTCAGTAGCCGGAGCCGCCAGTCTCACCAGTGTGGTGTTTGGTGGGATAGGAACTGGCTTTGTTTTGGGTAATTTTGGTTGAGTTAAAGTGCTTTGTACTTTGTAGGTGGGACGGTTGGCTACTAGTTCATTCCAAGGAGAAACTGCTTCCCTAATAGAGCGGCACTCACAGCCATTCCAGCATTGATATTTGCCCGTTTTCTGGTCGATAGTCAGGTTGTTGCCGCCACACACGGGACAGATATAACGATTCTTGTCCTTGGTAGGAGTGAGCTTTTGTGTGAAATTCCGAATGTCAAAAGTCTTGAAGCTGTTGTCTGATGGTAATTTACAATTGTGCATAGTTGACTCCAATTCCTGGAAACAGTGGACATTGGAGCGGGTAGAGCGCCGGAAATACTGGATATCTCTCAAAATTGCTGCTTCTTCTTTGGTTTCACTAGTTTTTGAAGGATTCTGTCAAAACTTGGTGAAATACAACGATGTGCAAAAAAATCTGTGACGTTTGACTGGAATTTTTCCAGCAGGAAGTATCAAGATTTTGGCAACAATCTTGTAAGATAGAGTTGTGGGTGTGCTCCGAAAGAGCACACAGCGCAGTCCCCCGATAACTCAATCAGTGAAGGTTTCTCAGGTCTCGACTGATTGAAGTTGCAGGAGATTAGCTAACCCGCTCCTACTACTTGTGTTGTAACTTTTTGAAGTTGTAACTAAGATCATATCAGCCAAAAGCCGCTCTTTGAAAAAGAGCGGCTATTTTGGCGTGAAATTTTTTATTTTGGTGCTTCACGTTACTCACCTCAATGGTCAATTTTGCTTTAAGGAAGCTCTATCTTTCGGTTGGTCTTTGCCGCGCATCTAACAAACTTCTAATTAGCGAAAATCACAACACGCCAAACTGAATATCTCAGCGACCAATACCCCAGTCTCTCACATCTTGAAGCTGGCACATAAGAATGAATCGTTAAGTTTGTATCTGGCGCATATGCGCCAGATAGATTTTTCTCGCTCTGTATATGGTCGTTCCTTTTTAAGGACTTAGAGTATGAACTCTAACAGCAATAGAGCGAAAATCACAACACGCCAAACTGAATATCTCAGCTTGCAAATAATCCTGGTTTGTAAATGTCTTGATTGCAGGTTGAAGCATTTATAATTGCAGGCTCTTACACTTATGACTCGTCTAATAGAACCGCGCCCGCCGCAAAGGCGCTCGCCTGCTTGAGTAATTTTCGTGAAACCCCACAGCGCAACCGAGCGCAATTGGGGCTAACACGCGGTTAAATGCCATTGAGTACAAAATCACCGAAAAGCAGGAAGTAGTGCCTATTCCACCTGTCAGAGCTGATATCAGTGATAGCATAAGCAGATTTTATCAATCTGGGCTAGAAGCCGCATTCTTGCGTAGGGGCGAGTGACAACAATTCATAAACGGTGGTTATTTCGTGCGCTCGCCAACGGAAAATCAAGGGTTTGGAGGAGACAAACTGTTCCTATTATGCCGCCGAATCGCAACGAGTTCTTGGATTCTGGAAATCCAGGCACTTTCAGCTTTATCACAAAATGAATGGAAACTGACGGAAAAATAAGGGATTTCGCCCTCGCGAATCAGGAGCCAAACAGTTCTCTATAGAAGAGCGATCGCTATATAACAGCTAGAACACCGATTCAGTAATCGGAATCATAACGAAAAAACCAGGTTTCGTTGGGTTGCGACAAGGAATGTTTGGTTGTAAAAGACCTTAAAACAGGGTTTATCAGTCTTGTGTTTTATTAATGAATCGGTGTTCTAGCTCCGTTGCCTGAAATCCTGATTAAAAGGTACTTTCCTGATGTCCGGGTGTTTGACTAAAATGTCCATGTGGCAGGAATTCTAAAAAACTTTGTGATCTAGTGACTTTGACATCCTCCCACTATGACCCCTCTCGAATCACCAAATCGATTGCAGAGTCAATTAACTCAACCGCCGCAGTTTCATAGTGATAAGTCTTAAACCGAAACTTGCCCACAATTTCGAGTTGCTTCGACGGGCGATGTCCATATTTATCCGAATACAGTTGTAGAGCGATAGTACCGATGGTCGTCATCTGTCCAGGGGTGGCAATGAGTCCGCGCTCTTGCAGTCTTGATGCGACGGTGACGGTAGAAGGTGTTGCTTTATCAACTCCCCTGCTGCCTAAGCGCGAGAATGTTTTGGTTAGTTCATCTAAGGGTGAGATGAGTAGAGTCATTAGCCCAGTAAACCGTTTTGCTGGTTTATCTGTCGCCACGGCAATCTTTAATGCTTCTGGTTGTCCAACCGCGATAAATGTACCCATTGCGCGAGTCATGGTAGTGTAAAGCAGTTGACGGGTTAACATACGTCCGTTAGACATGAGTAATGGGAAAATCACATACGGAAATTCACTGCCCTGGCTCTTGTGGCAAGTTATACAAAACGAATGCAT
This sequence comes from Scytonema sp. PCC 10023, assembly GCF_963920835.1. Classification (NCBI taxonomy): domain Bacteria; kingdom Bacillati; phylum Cyanobacteriota; class Cyanophyceae; order Nostocales; family Scytonemataceae; genus Scytonema; species Scytonema sp. PCC 10023. Next base: position 523 of record NZ_CAWUDP010000200.1, on the reverse strand, counting down.
GATTTGCTCAAAGTTACCAGGATAGTAGTCAACAATCGCGCCTCCCTCAAATGAAACCCTCACCATTTGTTTTTCTTCTTCTACAGCAATAACCTTCCCAGTCTCGCCGTTCATCACTGGCGGAACGGTATCGTAACGATTTTTTAGTTGTATCACCCTATCCCCCGCTCGGTAGACGACCGACCCGGAAACGACTTCTTTTTGGTTGGATTTTTTTGGATTGAAGATGGACCCAAGCAGCTTATTGAGATTGTGAACCCCAGCTGCTCCTTCCTTTTGGGGTGCTAACACCATCACTTGTTGATTTAAATCCACATTCTCACGGCTCATAGCTTGGACTAACTCGACAATGGTGTTAGCCGTGGCTTGTGGTGAAGGAGTTTCCAACATGGCGCAGTCTGCCACATCCATCCACTCGGATACCTGATTAAATTTGTGCAGTGTCGGAACTGTACCAGAATTTACATCGCTAGCTGTAGGAGCCAGCAATAAGAAACGCTTCGACCAGCAATAAGGATCATTC
>NZ_CAWUDP010000199.1:0-7398 GCF_963920835.1 Scytonema sp. PCC 10023 | reverse complement strand
GGGTTTCATCCCCATGCATAAATGCAGGGGCTTTCACCCTTCAATTCTCGGTAAACAAGTAAGAACGGAAACGTTACGCAAGTTTAAGGACTACTCTGTGGGGCGGAGAAACGATCCTAAGAATACTCCAATTATCGTTGTTCAACAGAGGACAAATGTTGAGGATGTTAGTGGGTATATACTGAGGGAGCTTGCAGAGGATTATACATACCTTAAGCTGCCAGTGCGATCGCCTATAGCCATTGATATAAATCAGAGACTGCTTTTACGAGATAACACATGGAACCACTCACTGCTGGTGCGGTGTGTAAGAACCGTTAGCTGCTATCAAGCTGGCTAGAGTTGGGAGACTTGAGTTAGAAATTTTGAATTTTACCAATTTTAAAGAAGAACCTTTTAGATTTCAATATGAGTCCGCTTAAAAGAACTCAGAACTTCCAAAACAAACTCAACGCAGTCGGATAAAATTTCATGATGTTTTTCTCCCAAAATCACCAGGTTTCTATTTTGGGGATAAGCCCAGCGTTCCATGTGAGCAATACTAAATCCTGCCTGTTTGTGTTCTTCTAAAAACACTTTTCTCACTGCATCCCATAACACCACACTAGGTTTTCCCAAAGCAGTAGCGATGTGAGAAGGACCAGTATCAAAGCCAATATAAACATCACTCGCCCAGATCAAAGCCATCATCTGACGAATGGTTGTTTTTGGTGTAAATACAGGTAAAGACTTCTGCTCAAAATTGTTGTGTCCGATTTGGAGGAAACTGACTTGTTCCTTAAGTGTCTTAACCAGAAGTAACCATTTATCTAAGTACCAAGGAGACTCAGGCAGGCTAGAAGATACACCGTAAGGACATAAGCAAACAACTGGACGCTTGAGATGAGAGAGCGATCGCAATCCCCACTGCATTTCCTCAAAAGAAAGAAATAGAGAACCGCGTAACTGCCGAGGGCGTAAATTGTATGGGGCACAGAGATTGATGATCTCATGCCTGGATTGGCAGAAGTTATCAAATTCTGAGTTAACGGCGCTCATAATGGCTGGATCAATCGCATCGGCATCGACGATCTTATCGATGTAAGGATTGTTTTGCCAAATGGCATCATTCCAATCCTCTTCAGGTTCTTGTATATTCCTGGGATTGTTTTTGTAGTAGTGAGGAGCAGTCAGTATTTTGAGAGGACACCCTTTTTCCAAGGCAAACTCCTCAACTAAGCGAGTGTAACAAACCAAACTGCCGAGACCGAGCCAACTTGGAATTGCTAAATCACAGCCATACTTGGCGGCATATTGATGAGAATAAAAGCAGGATGGGGTTTCTAGAAATCTGGGAGGTTCTTGGTGTTTATCTTCGGTGTTGCTCATTTCTCTTGATTATTTTCAATACCTTCGCCAATTTACAGATGACAAAACTTTCTTGCTATTTCAAATAGTTAATTAACTCATCATCTGGTTTGCTAGCCAGTTCATGTAATACTTTTTCGCAACATATTACCAGGTTACTAATTGTTTCTTCTGCGAATAAGTCGGAATTGTATCTGACTCGAATCAGAAATGTTTCAGTAGCTTCAACAGGATACGGAAAGATATTAAATTCCAGGAATAAGTTTTTGTCCCAAACTCGATTGATATATGAAGTTTCTACTTTTTGCTGCCCCCTTAAATTTCCATATTCCCAATCGCTATTCAATTTAGATGAAAAGTTTAACATATTAATTTCAATTCTAGAAGATGTTTGTCCCCAGTATGGCTTAACGATTTCGTCAATTTTGTGTATGCTTACAAGCTGATTTGATAGGGCTTCATTAACTGTTTGCTGGATCTGTTTTAAAAGAGCAAGCCCTGTTTGATGATTTGAAACTAATGTTCTTAAAGGAACTTGATTGATGAAACAACCAAGCATCTGCTCCAACTCAGATTGATTTCGATTATTGACTACTCCTGAAACAACAATATCCGTTTGTCCAGTCCATTTGAATAACACAATTTTTATCGCAGTCAGAATTGCGACAAAAATAGTGACTTCCTGTTTGAGACTCAGTGCTTTAATGGATGAAAATAGGTTTGGTGATAGAACAAGCTGATGAAAAGCGGCTTTTCGTTCGTTTTGTCTATTGTCTAAATGATCAGGAGTCGGCACACATGGCGGCGCAGCATTTTCTAACTTTTTGCGCCAGTAGGAAAGTTGCTTTTCCATAATTCTTTCCCTTGAAACTTGCTGTTCCCAAAAGATAAAGTCCCTGTATTGGAATGGCGGCTGGGGAAGGGGAGAAGGTTGACCTTTTAGAAAGCTATGATATAGAGATTGGAGTTCCTGATATAGGATGTTGATTGACCAGCCATCGGTAATGATATGGTGCATTACGATAATCAAAAGATGATTATCTGAAGCTAATCTGAGCAACACTGCTTTAATCGGGGGAGCAGCAAACAGATCGAAGAATTGCTGAATTTCATTGGCTACAAGTTTCTCGATTTCAGCCTCTCGAATTGGTAAAGCTAAATCTTGAACATCTATCAGCTTCAAATTCAGCCTAAATGATGGGTTGACAACTTGGAAAACTTGATTACCAACATATTTAAAGTTAGTTCGCAAAACTTCGTGGCGACAAATAACTTCATTGATACATTGCTCTAATACTTTTGCAGAAAGTGTTCCTGTAAAACTAACGATCAAAGAAGAATTATAGGCATAACTATCCGAGTACTTTTGTTGGCTATCCCAGATACATTGCTGCATACAAGACAAGGGATATTCTGTGCTATTGGTAACAGGAACAAGGGATGGTATGGTTAAACCAAATTCAAGTTCATTTTGTCTTTCACTTGCTGAAGAATGCAAATCAACGACTTTGCTAAGTTCTTCTACCGTAGGTGACTCAAATATATGACTTAGTGGTAGTTCAATTGAGAACGCGTTTCTGATTCGAGAAATAATTTGAGTCGCTAAGAAAGACTGCCCTCCTAGTGCAAAGAAGTTATCATTAATGCTTATTTTATCTAGACATAATACTTCAGACCAAATGCTGGCGATCGCTACTTCCATAGGAGTGCGAGGTGGGATGAAGCAAGTTTCTAACTCTCCATAGAAGCTGTTTGGTGCTGGTAGAGCGCGGCGATCAATTTTGCCGTTTGGAGTGATTGGAAAAGACTCTAACGCAACAAAAGCATTGGGAACCATGTATTCTGGCAATTTTTGCTTGAGATAGTCGCGAATATCTTTGATGAATTGGTTCAGACTGCTCCAGATTGGTTTACCGCTGAAATACAGTTGATCGTCATCGTTTTTTTGGGTAGGACAAAGCTTTGCTGTGACCCGTCGGGCGTAGATGTTGTAGAGAGGAGTTTTCTCAAGCAAACGGTCTTGAATAACTGTCAAGTCGTATCCATGCCGTTTCAGCAAATTGGTAATCTCAGTCAGTCTACCGTTGATATCATGCACCTCAACAATAATCTGCTTAATCTTTTGCCAATCCGATTCTTGAATGCCTGCTAGCACATCCCTTTCACTTTTCTCCACATCGATTTTGAGTAAATTAATCTGCTCAACTTGATGTTCATGAATAATATCAGATAAAGTTTTTAACTCACAGGTAAATTGCTCACTCTGCAACCTTTCTTCTAACAACTCATCCAGCATCTCTTTCGATAGGGTTGCTCGATTGATTGCGCTCGCTTCTTGATTGAGCAAAAAGGACTTGACGACTTCTTTCTCTTCAACTGCATCAGCAAAGCGTCCAGAGATTACGGAAACCTTGGGATAATAAGTAAATTTGTCACGTTTAGTCTCACTGGAAAGACCACTATTAAAGAGCTTGACTTTAAGATCGTAGAGTTCTGTATTCAAGCGTAAGCATTCAAAGACTGGCGGGATGGGTTCAAAAGCGTAAACCTCTACATTAGGACGCATTTGGGCAGCAAATAAGGTAAATAGACCGATATTTGCCCCGACATCAAAAATGCAGTCTCCTTGATTAATCTCGATTCCATGCTGTAAATAAGACTTTGCCTCAAATATCTCTTGATAGAGGAATTCACTTTCCGATTTGTTTAGATGCGTAATCACCATGCCATTTGGCAACTCATACAGAGATTGTTCTGTCAATCTACCTTGCTCTTTAAGATTAGCTAACTTGAAAATGGGTGAGGTTTGCTGATGATCTGGGACAATGTAAGCAATCAGTCGCTTATTGTCAGGTTCATCTTCTCGAACCAATACAATACTTTCTCGGACTACCGGGTATTGAGACAAGACTGCTTCAATTTCGCCTAACTCAATGCGGAACCCGCGAATTTTGACTTGATGATCAATGCGCCCCAAATAGGCGAGTTCTCCACTAGGAAGATATCTTGCTAAGTCTCCCGTTTTATACAATTTTGAGTTTTGAATGTTGAGGTTTGAATGGTTAAAAGGATTAGGAATAAACCGATCGCTGGTTAAGTCGGCACGGTTTAAGTATCCCTGTGAAACGCCTCCACCACCAACATACATCTCGCCTCGAACTCCCATCGGAACGGGCTGTTGATATTGATCTAAGAGGTAAATCTGCAAGTCAGGAATGGGAACCCCGATCGGGCTACCCGTTGCATTCACATCGGCTAGAGACAGGGGGCGGTAGGTAACATGAACCGTCGTTTCAGTAATGCCATACATATTCACCAACTGAGGATGTTGATCGCCATGTCGATCAAACCAGGGCTTCAAGCTTGGCAAGTCAAGGGCTTCTCCCCCAAAAATCACTAGTCTTAAGTTCAGTTGTTTGCTTAAACTGGCGTGTTCGTCTACTTTGCTCAGTTGGTAAAATGCAGATGGGGTCTGGTTCAGGACAGTGACTTGCTCAGAAATTATTGACACTCTCCGGGCTAAAGCCACGGAGATTCTACACTCATCGTCGCCACTTGCTCAACCAGGCTTGCGCCAAGAAGAGTAGAGGTTGCGACTCCTGTAGCGTTACTTCGGGATTGCCCATCCCTAGCTCTTGCAAGATTTAGAATATTTATCGCTGCGTTCACATCTCTTTGCAACTCACATCCGCAACCACACTTATGGGTACGAGTTGAAAGAGATTTTTTCACAATTGCACCGCAATCACTACATTTTTGAGATGTCATCCTAGGGTTGACAGTAACAACTGTAGTATTGAACTTGCCAGCAAAATATTCGCTCCCAACGACGAAATAGTGTCCAAGCTACATCATTGATGGACTTTGCTAAGCAGTGATTTCGTACCATGCCTTTGACATTTAAATTTTCATAGGCTACTAAGGCGTTAGCCTTGCATACGCAACGCGCGAGTCTCTTCGCGTGTTCACTACGTTGCCTACTTACTCTTAAATGCTTCTTGGCATATCTCTGTCTTGCTTTGCGTCGTTGGTTCTTACCTTTTTCCTTTTTATAAATCTGACGTTGGGCGTGCTTAATTGCCTTCTCAGCTTTTCTAAGAAAACGCGGATTCTCCTCATGATGTCCATTGGAATCAGAATAGAAATATTCAAGACCCACGTCTAAACCGATTTCACCGTTACCTGTCCTAGGCTCAGTTTTAACTTCAACATCAACTGCAAACTGGCAATAGTAACCGTCTGCTTTACGGACTAGCCGAACTCGCTTGATTAGCTTGACAGGATAGGCGTGGATGTCCCACTTCCCTAGCAGCTTGACTTCGCCTATCCCTTTTTTGTCAGTAAAGTGAATGCGTCGTTTCGTCGAATGTAGTGACCATCCACTAGTTTTGTATTCAACAGATCGGTTATCTCTTTGGAACCTAGGGAAACCCTTTTTCCCAGGCTTTTTAGACTTGCAATTGTCGTAGAATCTGGCAATAGATAGCCAAGCTCTTTCTGTTGCAGCCGTGCCTTGCCATTGAATTCAAGTCTTTAACAAATCCAAATTCTTTACGCAGCGCTGTTGAGTAGTTATTCAAAGCAATCTTATCTACTTTTTGCTCTTGAGGTGCATCCATCCAATAACGAATGGCTTTGTTACGGATAAATTGAGTAGTTCTAATAGCTTCATCAATAGCTCGATATTGCTGTTGCTTACTCTTAATTTTGTATTCTAAAACCAGCACTGCGTTATCACCTCCTTAATTTTATTAACTGAATTAATGCTAGCATGAATGTATTGCCTTCGTTCGACATTTATGAAAAATAAACGATTGAGTTTTCGGCTAACAGAACGTAGGTATCATAAATTACTCTTATTGTCTGTTCAGTTAGATAGAACAATGTCTAGCTTGGTAGATGAATGGATAGATTCACTCCCTGAACCAAAAGTCAAAGCCCCTGAAGGGGCTAACCGCTTGCCTACATCCACTGCCTGAAGTACGATTAAGGCTCTCGCCGTGCTGCGAGCCTTAATCTCAGTGGTTTTGGCTCGCTCGATTTCTTATAAATTTCTGAGAACATGTTTGTGAGTAGCCCCTTGTAAATATCATTTACCACCATGTTGTGATATATCCATTTCTTAAAATCACAAGCTTGTGGTAAACAATATTCATCTAATTGCCACGGGTAATTTCCTAAAAAGCTGCTTGCCAAATCTTCATAAAGTGCAGCGTGGGTTACACCCTCATAGTCTAACCCCAAATCTTCGTGACTAGTTTCAGCATTGAAGGCACTGGCTAACAATAATTGTTCCCGTTCTTGAGCGTCTTTGGTAAAAGCAAGACGTTGTAAACGGCAAGATAGCCCATATATAGCTAACATTTTCAAGTGTGTAGCTTTCCAAGAATTGAAGAATGTGGCTAACATTTTGTCTGACCAGCAATGGGTAGGTAGCAGAGCAAAAAAGTTTTCACAATGTTGCAGTGACTCGCTTGCTTCTGCAAAACTCTCATTCAAAGCCTGTTGCATTTTTTCGTCAGAAACCATGCCGATAACGTTGTTAATCGTGTTGATGATTTTAGTTCCTGATGTAGTCAGAATTAACACGAAGTGACAGTTAATATTCTAAACTTTCGTCTCATAGTAAAACCGATTTTTCACATTCTCAAATAGTTACAATTTATATAATTTAGTAGTTTAAAAAAAGGTGTGTTTTGATAACTTGCAATTTGACTTAAGCTCGACTTTATCCATTTCCAGTAACGCGATGGGCATAACGCTTGCCCGAGGGCATAGCATACGCTAAAACCTTTATGGAACCTAGACTTTGACTTTTTCAATTTCGGCAAAATTAGTGATGTAGGAAAAACCTCGATATCCTCCATCCAAGCTGCTATTCTCCAAATTTCAGCAATTAGTCTTGTAAGAAAGCTTACAACACCCCCACTTTGAAAACATCTTTTGATTTGTAGCGTACAAATCATCTCAGCTTCACAAAAAAAATGCAACAGTACTTAAGACAGTTAAGACAGTTAAGCAGATATTTAAACGGACAGTTAAGACAGTTAA
>NZ_CAWUDP010000198.1:0-7412 GCF_963920835.1 Scytonema sp. PCC 10023 | reverse complement strand
GTCCGGAGAAACATATTGGTGGGTTTTGCCCCGTGTCAATACACATTTGTTTAACCAAGTTTTAGCTGATTTTGCGCGAGAATTTGGTCTTGGCGATCGCAAGCACGTTTTACTGACAGTTGACCGTGCAGGTTGGCACATGAGCAAGGAAGTTCAAATTCCACATGGTCTACATTTAGAGTTTTTGCCACCATACTCACCTGAATTACAACCCGCAGAACGATTGTGGACGCTCACGAATGAACCAATTGCTAATAATTATTTTAAATCTATCAACGAACTTGAAGACGCATTAGTTGCGCGTTGTCAAGTCTTGCTAGAACACAAAGGTTTTATCAGTAGATTAACTTGCTACCACTGGTGGCCGAAGACTTCTATATACGATAACTAATTACCCGGATTTCATATGACACCCCAGCTAAACCTCCAAAACCCCGTGGAAAATCTCCTGGCTGGGAAACTGGACAGCCACGCCAACGTAGAATCACATATCCTATTGTCAGAAAACGTACTTCTAAACCCCGTAAGCAGGCGGCGAAATCTGCTTAGTTTATCTCTTTTCATATTTTCTGATTTAAATTTCTTTAACCCAGCATCGCTGGGTCATTTTCCATGCCTTAGTCTAAACTCCAGGTTTTGAGACTCCCTTTATTTGCAAATAATGTGGTTTCAAAATCGCCTTGTTTGCAGTTTTATCGCTGGATGTTTGCAGTTCGCTACAGCTATGCACGTCCATCCAGAACAGAGGTGCTTGAAAGGTAAATTAGAAGCTGATTTCGCCTCCTTGCATTCCCACGGAAAAATGAAGGACTGGTAAGGCTTCTGGAAAACTTTTCGGTCTACTGACTATACAAAGTTTCAGCAACGTCCGAGCGCAGTGAAAGCGTCTTTCAACAATGATAAAATGGAGTTGACAAAGTTGCGTGCAATGAAACAGGTCTACTTTTTATGGTGGACTGTACTTAATGGCACGTTTCGATCAATTTAACGTTTTATAAAGGTTTTTCATCAGTTTCAAGATTATTAAGTAGTAGAGAACAATTGTGCTCTTCTATGTAAGATTTAAAATTTAATTGCTTTTGATACCAAGCTTTAAGTGTTTTTGGAGGACAAATAAAAGATTTTTCTGTTCTTTCACTATATGATTTAGTTGTTTGACGGCTTGTTATTATTTCAATTTCCTTTGAAAATTCTGTCCTAACAGTACTTGAAACGTTTTTTAATTCAAAAGAAACTTCAGCAGATGCTTTAAATGAACTTACTTCTTTTACACTATCTATATTAACTTGAGTAAATCCGTGTTCAACGGAACGTTTTATTTCATCAGGGAGACTTCCTGCATTTCTCATTTCATAAACAAGATTCTTTACCTCTTCTACATTGTAAAATCTAGGTTCTAATACCCATCTTTGATCATCATACAATGAATCATCACTGTCATAAACACCACAATCTTGATCAGACTTACCCCATTTTGCTAATTTAGCTCTTGGATTTGTATAATTAATAATTCTATAACTATTGTCACCAGCTTCTGAAAATCTCCACAGTTGATTTTCAAAAAAATCTCCTCCGAATAATATCGCTTTTTTAGGAATATCTTTCAGACCATAAAGCTCCTTACTCAGCTCTAATAATGACGTAAAACCATCATAGGGCTTTGTTAATTGAGGCATCTCGGTAAGATATGTTAATCTATGATTTGATGTCCAATTTACAATATAAAAAGAATTGGGATAATGTGGGAGTGCTTCTTTTAAAATCCATAATTGGTCTTCATAAATACCATTTGCAAAAGTACCCCACTTTGTATATATCTTACTTCCAGGTAGATATTCGTTCTTTTCAAATTGAGCTAAGCGAGCTTGGTTATGTTTATAATTTCTTATAAAGTAAACAGCGTTACTTTTTATGGATAGTTTACTCATACGTGTTCTCTCCTTATTTTTCAGAAATTTTCAATTATTCTATGTACATGATACTTGCTGTATATATGCAGCATATTTTGAATATTACTATATGTAATGTTATAAGTAAACTCTTTTTGAAAAATTATGATTGTGTGGACTCTCAAGAAACCCTTTGCGTAACTCAGATCTTGCACCTATCTGGATAAACCCTTAATCCACCAATAAGAGTGTAGTAAAGTAACACGAGAAGCGAGAATGAGCTTACGCAATAAAAAGTCATAGATATAACTATATAAATGTTCATAATACTGAAATGTACCTCAGCGTAGGCGATTGCCCAAGGGGCACTGCGCTTCGCGCAATCGTTAAATTGGAGAAGTGCCAGGAGAGTGCACTCATGAAGCAGGGGGAAGGGGTCGCCAACAGCGACCCCTTCCCCCTGATAGTGATTATCAATATTATTAACTAATGCTAATTTGCTTTCTAAGCAAAGTCATCAGATTTGCATTATTGTGCCAAAACATGAGAAAAAGGGCGTTGAAATATATCCTTTCTAAAGCAAGAACAATGGTTTCAATTCTTGCCCACGCCCAAAACCTACTCCCTTCCCGCCCAAAAAATACCTAATTTAACGTAGACGCGCACCGGCTTCCCGCAGGGTACCGCAAAGACGAGCCAGCGCTACGGCGGTCGGGTTTCCCGACAGCCAGGCGACTGGCGTCGCGTTAGGACACGTTCGGCGAAGCCGTCTCGTTCGCTTCGCGTCTCCGACAGGAGAAGAGAAGGAAGAACAAAAAGAAGATAGGTAATCTTAGACCGAGAAGGGAGTAGTTACACGTACGGTTCTAACAGAGAGGTGCGGGACATCATAGTCCCCATCGACTCTACCCTACTGACTGTCTCTTATTTCTTATGTTTTGGCCCATTGGGCTTATTTATCGACAGCTCACGCTCCAGACCTACCCAATTGGGGCGAAGCCGCAGAAATTGCATTTCAAACTATATTTCCCCATTTAGTGGTGTTGCTTCTTTTACAAAATATTGAACGCCTTAGAGAACTAACACTTAGTCAAGGAATTGACATTCAAATTTCCAGGTGCAAGATGTGACTTTATCTCAGATGCAGAAGGAAATCGCAACCCAAGAAAGAGGGGTATCACCATTACTCTATATCTGCTTAACGATTTATCTCTTTTTTGGGCTTGAATGGTTTTGGTTTCTTAATGGCAACCTGTGACAACAAGAATCTTCTAAGAGAAGTTCTCACAACCAGTGAGAAATAAGATTCCTCTGAGAAGACTCTCAGAGGAAACATCATATATTGATATCTGCAAATTAATTGAGGGTGGCAATGCAAAGAGCGATCGCTACACTAAACCCTCAATTACAATTTGCTTGGGAGAGATAAAAAAGTAAGCGGTGCCTGTCTTAGGCTTAAATTGGGAAAGCAACTGACACCCAAGCCATTTCTTCTGGATTTGGACAGAGCCAGAGTTGTAAATAGTTGTCCTCTCTCCCTCTGATATGTGAATTATTGTGAGGCGAGGTAAAGAGCGATTGGGCTTTAGCCCACTGCCCAAAGGGCAATCGCCAGCAACATCGCCACTAATCCAATCAAAATCATAATTGCTCCGACTTCGGGAATCGGGAAGTCTAGCCCAGTTTCATTGATGAAAATAACTTCAATGCCCATCTTTCTGAAATCTCTGGCTACCCTCACAGCTTGCTCATAGTCCATTGGTTCAGTAGGGGCAAGCCCCAGAATGACCCGACGCTTTCGGATTACCCAAAACATTTTAGTACCGTAGTGTGTGTACAGTTCTGTCTGTGCCACGGCGTGAAAAATATTGTCACGCGTTAGCCACTTTTTCACCTCATAGACCGTCATCCAAGTCGCGATGTCAATTCGTCTTAGAGAAGCGGGAGTCTTTACTTGTACCTCGTCCGGCGCTTTCAGCCAGTAACGGCGTAAACGTTTTTGAATGAGTAGCTGTAAGTCTCGCTCTGCCCAGATAGCTGGTAGATAGCGTGAGCAAAAATCCAAGCTATTCATTTACCTTCCTCCTCACTTCAATTCCCGCATCACTAAGGATGGTGTGTAGTCGCGCCCTGGCGCTTCTGTAGCCGTTACTGTCCCCGCTTTTGTGACCCCAAATCCTAAAAATAATTTCTTTCTGGCTCGTGATTCGTGGTTCACGGAAGTAATAGAGGAATCCGACCCAGTCGCGTTCTATTTGCCGGATAGCCCCGTAGGGGGGAAGCTTTGTAGAAGGTTCTACGAAGGTCAGCAAGTCTTCAGTGAATTCTTTTGTTTGTTTCCTGGGCTGTTGCCCTGTGGTTGATTCGGGCAATTCGTTGCTTACTTCGCTCCTCACCACCCGAAGGTTCGGGGGGGTCGGTGAAGGGTTCGGCGGAGGGTTCGGCGAAGGCTCAGCGAAAGGGACACGCGGGAGTTTAACCATTTCCTGGGGCTTCATCCAAACTTGCACCGCACCACGCAAGGTATCAAAGGTTGGCGGCTCAGCCAACTCCATCTCAATGTGGAGATGATTGGCCCATTTCTCGATAGCCTTTTGTCCTCCGTCCTGTGGCTTAAGTCGTGCGACCACGTAGCCGTCGGGGTCAACTCCCACACCTTTGAATTCACATACCACCCGTTTTTCTAAGAGGAGTTCCATACATCTTCTTACCAAGATAATCTCAAAGCTGGAACCCTCAGGGAGTGCTGGCGCTTCATATTGTGCGAGAAGTGATCGCATATCATCAAGCTCAGATTCTAGTAACTCAATCTTTGATTGGTACTGAGCAACAATATTTTCTTGCTCTTTCAAAAACTTTTCTTTATCGGCTTGCAGTTCTTCATTAGCTGCTTGTATTTGCTCCTCTAAATCCTTTTCTGCTTGGGTTAATGCTTGCTCACGCTCATTTAATTCAGCTTCCTTGGTGGTAGCTAATTCTTCTAACTGTTGTGTCAACTTCTCTTCTTTATCTGTTAGCTCCTGCTCACGCTGCTTGAACTCCTTTTCTTTGGCTGTGGCAGTATCTTGCAGTTTGCGGTTGAGTAAAACGATGTTTGATTCAAGCTTTTTAACCTCTTTCCTTAAAGTCCACTTCTGATTATTTAACTGAGTTATGGGCTGAAACAGTCCGCCACGGTGTAACGAGATAGCCAAAACGCCGCAAGAAATACCCGCAACCCTAACTAAAACGCTTTGGTTAAAGTTGAGGAGCGGGTAAAGTGCAGCACTTGCCACGTTGGCGGACGTTAACAAAAATTGAAACGTCCTAATCATTTATTTGTTTATTTTTTGAGCAAGTAGAACAATCCAAGAGTGACGAGTAATGCACTAAAACCAAGTGGAAGAGTTAAAGCCCGATTGATTGAGTAAATCCACTTGAGTCCATCTGTAAGCAGCGATGCAGCCATCAAAAAAGTAGTGGTCATTGTGACAATATACCTTGATGGTTTCATCGCTCAACTTCCTGCTTTTGTTTACTCGTCCCCTTTACTAAATCAACCAGGTTAATCACCTCCGCAGATGAAGGCGGTAGGGCGTTTCCCATAGTTCCGGGCTTGATGCCAACTGAGTAAGCTTTTTTAGTCAGCTTCTGTGTCCATCCGACTTTATTAAGTACACCTTCGGCTTGTGTGCCTTTAAGGTTCGTATCAGCGATCGCATCTTTTTCTCGGTCAATTTGTAAGTTAGTGCGCTCAGTCTTAAGCTGCACTTCTTGCCGTTTTGCTTTTACTTCCTGCTTGTCTGCCCAGTGGGTTGCAGCTACAGTTTTAGCGCGGTATCCTCTCAATTTTTGCGCTCGTGCCTTGCCCAATTCAATGTGTTTACCTGCCTCATAGGTCATCTCATCAATCCATTCTGGTGATTGATTTGGCGTTGCGTCTGATGCTTCTGCTGCTTTCTTTACCACAATAGTTTCTCCTATTTTTTACAGTTATTTGTACCCAAGTAATCCTGGACAGTATGTTGTATATGTCCGGGTATCTCTCGGGCTGCTTTGGCAATGTCCTCTGGTTCGACCGTCAGCCCTGCGACTGTTCCAACTGCTGTAGCGGCAATACTCACACTAATGGCAGCAATGGCAGCGGGAGTTACTTGGGTTGATTCATTCCTTGTCATGAGTAATACTTTTGTATTGCTGATAAAGCGACTGACCAAAGGCGTGTAAGTAACCTGAGATGGTGAACTGAGCGAACCAGACAAGCCCGATGGCGATGGCGATAGCCGCCCGCCCTGCGGGCTTCGCCACAACTAATCTGTGTCCACTCAACCAATTCAAGATTTTTTCTTTCGGGGTGATAGAGCCTTTCCCAGGCTGTTGAGTCCTGTCTTAATGGTTTCCTCAGCAGTCGTGGACATTTCCTCTAAGAAAGTTGCACCGATTTGTTGACCAAGTGAACGCCCTGCCTGTCTAAGCTGGTCTAAGTTAAGGTCAATAAAACTACCCGGGGTCTTAGTAGCAAACGACCAGAAAACCGGGTTAAGCCTGAAAATCTGATGATATAAGGATTCTACACCAGCTACGGTTAGTTGCCTTTGATTATCACACTGGTACTACTCAACGAGAAAACAAGGGTTGTAGCTAACAAACACTTCTGTATTATTCATGTAATATCGCTTAACCCGGTTTTCTGCTCCAATGATTCTCATGCCCCATCTTTTATGAGGGATGGAGAGGATGAGGAGGATGAGGAGGATGAGGAAGAAATTACTACCCCTACTGCTCCCTCATCTCCCTTATCGCCCTCATCTCCCCCACTTCTCACGGTTTCCTCTGAGAAAATCTCGGGTATTAATTCAGGCTCGGATGGAGGCAATTGAGTGTAAGTATTTGATTCTTCGGAGGGCGATCGCTCCCACTCTGGGGTCAAGTGCATTTCCGAGAGCAGCTCGTCTTTTTCTAATAGTTCCGTCGCCGGACGGCACTCCAACGGGTTTGTCCAGCCCTGTGGAATCCCGAAAGTTTCCTCTAAGAAGGCTGGGTTGATTACTTGCCCACGGCTCAAAATTCCCTGTTTGATTAAGCTGCTCTCTAATTTGGTCGTTCCAGGCGCTCGTCCCGTTGAAGATAAGGCGGTCGGACTTTCCCACCATGAGCAGCCGTTCTCTAAGAAAGGGCGCTCCAAAGGCTCCACTCGAAATAACTCGCCATTCGACATCATACCCGCAGCGGGAAAACTCAGAGAGGAGAAATCCAAAGTAGGATTGTTTATCACCTGGTCGCAGGGGACAGTTGAGTAATCCTCGAACATTTTCAATTGCAAAATAGGCAGGTTGCCACTGTTCGATAATTCTGACGATCGCGGGGAAGCAGTCTCGCGGGTCATCCGCTCCAAGTCGCTTCCCTTGAATGCTGAATGGTGGGCAGGGTGGAGATGCGGTAATGCAGTAGGGTGCAATGCACTTTCCATCTGGGAATTCGCGCACGTCTCCATAGTTGTAGGAGCCAGCAATAAGAAACGCTTCGACCAGCAATAAGGATCAT